>MGUX01000171.1 GCA_001800185.1 Elusimicrobia bacterium RIFCSPLOWO2_12_FULL_59_9 | reverse complement strand
TTCGTCCATGCCGAAGTCGTGGCGATGGAGAAGATAGTAGGCCGTCGGTTCATCCAGGCGGTCCGTGGCGGCAAGGTCAGCATTGCCGTCTTTTTCGCCGGCGAGCACGCGGCCGACGACGAAGTCCACCACCATGCGGCGAACATGGGTAAGAAACTCGCCCACCAACATTGGGCCAGGCTCGTTGGCTTTCTTGACGACGGGATGTTTACTGTAAGCTTCCAGAGCCGGACCTGTGGCAGCCCACACAAAGTCGGGGCCGCGGATGCCGGCGTCCCAAAACTCGCGCAGCATGGTGCGGATGTTCTGGCGCATGTCCTCAAGCACTTGGTTATCCCATCCGGGGCGAGCGGAGTCTGGACGCTTCTTGCAGACAAGCCAAACTGAAGACGCAAGAGCCGCCGACGTAAGTCCACGCATGCGACTTGGTTGCTCAGTTTGTATCGGCCAACTCCCCTCGACGATGAATCCCGCCTTTATCACGGAAGCAACAAGGGTCTCCCAGGCATTGGGAGATTTGTTGGCAAAGACAATCACAAGGCGTCCCGTCTCATTCAAACTGTCAAAGCATCGCCGGAATGACCTGGCCATTCCGTCTTCATAGGCCTGTTTTGATAAGCCCGCATCTCCTCCATGGCGAGTATCATCATCGATAAGCTCTCCATCATTGTTTTGAGAATCCCACTTCGGACCGAGAGACGACGCCATGGCTGTCGTGTGTTGAGGGGTCAGATCAAAAACCATCCGCCGCAGCCATATATAAAACCAATCCATCAGATCGGAATATGGAATAGCATCGTAATAGGGCGGGTCCGTAATTGCCAAATCAACCATGGGGAGACGAGACTGTGCGGAACCATGGAGAATATCTGGAGCTTCCATTTCCGCCGGAAGCTGAGCTAAAGCATCCAGCCCCGTCGCGATACGATTAATACACAGATCAAACGCACCTGCATTCTGGCCAATCGGATTGCCTTCCGCGAAATCCCATGTGATTTGAATGGCAAATCTGACCAGTGCATGATTGATCGTGTCCGCATCCACTTTCCATTGGACATTTACATTCGCAAAATCCACAAAACGATCCACCCCACAAGCCAAATACGACACGAGAACTTCCCGCCACTTAGCGGGATATCCTTTCTTGGACATTTCCAGACCAGCAGACCGCACACACTTGACCAAGACTCCAAGCGCAAGCAGCTGCCTTTTGGAAAACAAATCCTGCCATCGCCGAAGCCCGTATCCTTGGATAGAAAAAGCACGGGCAGCACCCCGTCCGCCACCCAATGGGGCAGATTCCGTGGGCAACCCAAAAGGCACGCCTAAAAACACTTTCGGAAGTTCCGCAACCACATCCGCAGCACATTTGATTTCATGCGCAGTCGGGATACGGTGTTCTTTGCCTTTGATTCCATCGACGATGGTCGCGGTTGGCATATAGCTCATTTTTCCCGCTTTCCCTTCGGTTCGAATATCATCCATGGTCATAATCGCGCCACAACATGGGCATTTCCCGCCCGAACGCGACATTGTGCCGGCTCCGAGCCGCTTGTCGTTTTCTCGGCGCTGCGCAGCATTGCCGCCCTTCGGTGGGACGTTTGGCTCGATTTCGAAGATCACTCCATCTTTTGAGCTGTTGGGCTCCATTTTGAGGATGACACGTTTTCTATCCGTCTTACACAACCATCGTGTCTTCAACAAGGGAACTGTAGCGCGACAGTTTTTACACTTGACCGTCCGCGCCCAAAGATAGGCCACAGTAGGCTTGGCAACCCACCGCGGATTAGTCTTGTCAGCCAAGTAGCCCTTGCTATAGTCCTTGTTCAAAGCCCTGATATCCGGCGTCCCATCTTTCTTAAGAGGAACCAGGCGCATGGGGCGTCTCTCAAATGGTTTAGGAAGAATACCGTCCTTTCTGTCCTTGCCCGTTAGCGGAAGAGGTTCAAAATCCGCATAAGTCGGATAAAACTTCGCCAAGTCCTTCCGCGCACGGTCGAGCACCCACTGGCCCCAAGCCCGCACATGCCAGGCGATATCAGCCTTCGGAGATCGGACTGAATCCTCTTTTTCCTGCATGAAGAAATCCTGGGAGAACTCTTCTTTTTGCCTCTTGGTCCACTTTGTCCGACCGATGAGTTGTGGGTGAGCCTTGTAGAAGGCCTCCATGAATTCTTCATTGTCGAGGATAAAATCCGGTAAGGGATGAGTCTGGCCAGCAAACTTCTGCGGATACTCTAGGGTGCACTTTAAGATAAACCATGCCACGGGATTGATGTCCACGGCCGTAACCTCGCAGCCCAGGCGCATGGCCTCCAGCGGAATCGCTCCTCCGCCGGCGAAAGGGTCTAAGACCTTGGGAGACCGACCGCCATATGCCTTGCGGATCTCTTTTCGGAACCATTCCAACTGTTCCTTATTGCTGGTTTCCCGTCCCCAGTGCAGAATGCCACCCTCGGTCAACTCTTTGTCACGCTCAATGACTTCCCCGTTAGGCATCTTCTTGCGCTCGATTTTCTTGACCAGCGTGCCGGCGATCTTCTCGCAAAGCTCCCTGCGCTTCTCCGGAGTCCCAGGGTCGGGTAGAAGCGTGGCGATGAGTGCCGCCCGACACGCCGCCAACGGTCGCCGCGCAGGCCAGATATGGAGGGTCGATATGTGCCCATGGCGGACATTCTTCTCATGGACCGAATCCAAGGAGGTCTGCTTCAACGGAAAAGCGTGTTCAATCAAACGCGACGAATCGGTAATGTTATTCTCCCAGTCCTTACAGATCCATCCAACCTACGATGCAAAAAGGATGCTATGGTCATAAGATCGAGTGCATCCTGCTCAGTGATGTTCCATGAAATCCGGGGGGCATGTGCGGTCGGATTCCGAAATGCGCCGAACATCCCTTTCATGAGATTTATCATCCCCGAGTGCTCTCCTCGCTCAGTCTCTGTCTGGAGCGTATTGAACGCCAAAAATGGGGTCCCGCCTTTCCCTAGGCCAAATGCGTGGTCAATGAGTTCTGCCCCATCACCGGAGAATCCACTTTTGCTACGGATTTTCTCGGCAACGCTCTTTGTCGCTTCCAGCACCGCATGAAAGCAGTTCTTATCCAGCAGTTCTGCCCGGCAGAAGGTCAGTACATCGTGATGAACATCGCGGCGCTGGAGAGCAGCCTTCAGACGACTCGCTCGTTCTTCCGCTTCACTGAGGGTACGGGCTGCTGTTTGGGAACGCAATTTCCCATCCTCACCAAGTTTGTAACCGCAAAAGGCCAAAACCTTATTGAGCTCGTCCCGCCTGGACTCAAATCCGCCGCGGTCACTGGTATATCTTACCGGGTCCATGGCACGATAAATAAAAGCTACAACCAGGTTGCCGCAGC
Organism: Elusimicrobia bacterium RIFCSPLOWO2_12_FULL_59_9; assembly: GCA_001800185.1. GTDB lineage: Bacteria > Elusimicrobiota > Elusimicrobia > O2-12-FULL-59-9 > O2-12-FULL-59-9 > O2-12-FULL-59-9. The sequence continues at coordinate 8,806 of MGUX01000171.1, read as the reverse complement.
CATCCTGCCGCTGGCGATTCTTAAGTGCCTCATAGAGCCGATGGCGTTTCGTATTCCCTGGAAAAGGGTCGCTTATGCTGAGGCCTGACAGAATGCGCCCGATTTCAGAACCTGTAAGACCGGCGGAGGTGTCCGCCAAAACATCACAGATGCTTTGAAGACGCGTCTCTTCGAAGATCGGAGTTGTCGCCATAGCTATTGGATGTTGATCACGAACTCGCCGCTCCGCGCAACACACTTGCCGTCTTTGACGATGAAACATTCGATGCAATGAGAACCTTGGTAGAGTGTGCTCTCCTTGCGCACCAAGTCGCCGATAAAAATTCCGCCGCGGAGGCCGTTGGCCATAACCGCATCCTGCCCCGTGTTGACCCACCTGCCAATAAACCTCAAAGGGGGCAGGAACACTTGTCACCGCCTCAAATCGTAGAGAAAAGCGCTTTGGCAGGGACCTCGAATTGCTCGTCAGGTCAAGCGTCCGGAAACCGTCCTTTGAGGCTCGAGCCGCAATGTCGATGTTGTATCGCGGGACTATCGGCCATCTTGGGGCTTCCCGATGCGGGACATTGAATCGAGACAGGGCTCTTGTCGCCGCGGAGACAATGCCTGTGGATACAGCCGCCCGAGATGTCCCGGCCGTCCTGCGGGCATATCTCTCCAGCGTCTGCTTTCCGAACTTTTTGCCGTAGCCCTCGACCAGCAGATCCCCAACCTTATGGATATCCCGAACATCCAAGACCTGGCGCTGAAACTCCTCCAGGCTCGCCAGCCACTCAAAGAAAACATCTCGCTTCCGCGGAGTTTCTGCCCACTTATCTGCGAAATTTTCTTCTGGATTGACAGGATTGGGCACCCACAATTTTCCGCCGCGGCTCTGGATACCGGCCTGCATCTTGGGAAGCATGCTTTGTAACGCTTCAAATGGGCCAGCTTCGTTGTTGTAGGCATGCCCAGCCAGGGTTGTTATGATAACCGAGATGGGCTTATCATCGTGGCCGTTGTACTTGACGTCACGGTGCCGTTTCAGAAGCTGGACAACCTTCTGCAGCGGGGTTCTTACTTTGTAGTCGGGGACCTGTTGGACATCCGCCCGCGTCTCCCCGGCAATCACCCTTCGCCGCTGCTCGAAAATATCTTTCATCCGTCGCTTGAACCATTCGAGATAGCCCTTTGGGTTGCTTTTTGGCCAATCAGGATATGTGTCCCATGTTTCCTTATCCGTGATGCAGATCGCATGTTTGGCTAGGTCCAATGGAACACCCATGGCGATAAGCCCCTGGTATTCATCCGGTATGGCCGGTAGGATATCTAGATGGAATTTTGACTCGTCCGCATATTGAATCGTCCAACAGCGCCGCCCACCTTCTTTGGGATCAAGCATGTGCGCATAGATTGGGCTTTCCTTGAGTCGGTTCCCCACCATCTCCTTCAGGCGTTTTTGGCTGACATCTTTTTTGGGTAAATTTAGCAGGCAGACAGCATCGACATCATATTCCTCGTTACCTTGAGGCTTTATGGCCGTGCCGAGAGCGAAGGAGCCCTGGGCATAGATTGCAGGGCGGAAACGAGCCAGCGCCGTCCCCTCCTCATTAAGCCACTTGCCCACAGCCTCATAGTGATTCGTGGCCTCCTCGTACTTAGAAGGGGGTACATCCAACTCCTCGGCTAAATCGTCGAGTATATCGTTCAGTTCACGCGTCCTGTCAGACCCGGCCATCGCCATTACCTCCGTTACGGGCTATTGCATTCAAATCCAAGGCATGGACAAACCCGCCCAGGTTTCGATTCTGGTCATAAATTCGTATTGGGAGATCTGCCTTTGGCATGAGTATCCGGCCAAACTCGACAGCGGTCGCCACCGGCACGACCGGAAAGACATGTAAAGTGGCCCCCTCACCATGACGCGCCTTGATACGATTCATAAGCGGTCGGACCGTCTCGCAAAATTGCTGAAGCTGTCGGCGCGACTTTAGAAAATCGTTGTGGGGTTCCCGGACGGTCAGCCGCCAGATCGTCGCCCCGCCCGTAATGACAGCAGTAACCCGGTCGTTGGAAATGGTCGCGCTCAGGGAAAGCACCAAGGCCGGCGGCCCGGTGACCGCGGCCGGCTCTTCAATCTCATAGTCAAAACCATCGGGATGATCGCGCCATTCCCAGCCCTGCGGCTCGCGGTGCAGTTGATAGACCTCGGCCGGGGAGATATCGGATAGGAGAGCCCCCAACAACATCAGGAGCGGTTGCGGCGCGACGGCAAAAACGGATAGATGCTGGATATTCCGGTCAGCCAGCCGCGGCTTTACCCGCTCATCGAACAATCGTCGCAGATTTTCGGCTTCGATGCGCCAGAATTCCGCATCCCGATCACGGAAGGCGTTGTTAGTCATGCCCAGGATAATCCCGCCTGGACTCGCGGGGTAGCGTTCCGGGATCATCGCTGCCACAGCCTTCTGGTAACCGATCGGAGAATCGTGCGCGCCAATATTGGCCCCGTAAAGAAGCACGTCGCTTTTCTTGTTGGGCTGAATAGCGGTCAGGGTCTCAACACGACTCTCGTGCGCAGCCTTCATCGTCTGGAGCCTCTCAGCGGGATGTTGGGCCAGTTGCTCCCGATCAATCAGCCTGTGATGGGTATCGCACAGAAGCATCAGGTTGGACAAATCCGCCGCCAGTTTGGGCGACAAGACAGCATCGCCCCTGGGACCATCAGAACTGTCGGCAACGATGTGGGCGATATAGGCACGGTTCATCTCGGCCATCGTGAGGTCGTCGTGCCATAGGGGCTGGTTGCAGCCATCATATTCGCAACGGCCGCCGGCCTTCACCCAAAGCTTAACGGAGATCTTCTCAGAGACGTGGGTCTGGGACATTTTGGTCCTATGCGATGGTTTTTAGAACGTCGCCAACGAGCTTGGCCCCCGTCGCCACCCTCAAGGCAAGATACTTCGCCTGCTCGACGGAGTCAGAGTGCTCCTTGATTACCCGAGAAGTCTCCCGGCTGTGATCGGACATGCTTTTCGCCAGCGGACCCAGGCGGCTTGGAGCGAAGGAGCTTTTCTTCGCCGCGACCTCAAGGTACAGCACCTTGCTCTCCAACGCCACGATATCTTTACCAATCTGGCTGATTTGGGTATCAAGCGCGTCCATCTTGTTCACGTCCGTTTCGGCCTTGAAGACCTTTTGCAGACGGTCATGCTCGGCCTTGAGGCCATCCCGCATGCTCTTCGCCGAATTTATGAGTTCTTTCATAGATCACTCCTTGATGGCGTTGAACGCGCCTTCCCAAGCCTTGAGTTTTTCCGCGACACCGCCCATCTTGGATTGGAGCTCCTTGGTTTTTTCGTCCACCTTCCTGGCGATGGTCTTAGTCTCGACAAGATTAAAGAGAAACGTCTCGATCGGCCTCTTGGCATCTGACTGAATAAATTTATCCAGCTCCGTTTGCGCCGCGGCCAGCGAATGGACCATATCCCGAATGGACGCCACCGCTTCGGCGCACTTCCCTCTTTCCAATTCGATCTCAGCGCGGAGATTCGCGATGTCGCTTTGAAGCTGGGTCGTCTGCTCGATCAAGGTCTGCATCGCTTCGGCTTCCTTCTTCGCTGCCAACTCAGGTGACTTTTCTTTGAAGGCATAGGCGCGGACCATGGCATCGGTGAAATTCTTCCTGATCCGCTCCTGAATTTCTCCTCCGCGCCTCTTGACGATCTCCTCCATCTCTATTGAGGCCTTGAAAGACTCATTGCACCCTTTAGCTAAATCCTGCTCCGCCAAGCTCCTTTCAAAAGCAGAAAGCATCTCGGCTTGCCGAGCGGATGCGCTCTTAATTTTAATCGGAACATGCGTGCATCCGACAAGGGACAATGTCATAGTTCCCACAATCAGCGCCTGGATGAAAGATGCCCTTCTCATAAATGCGTCCTCCAAATCAGAGTCATTCCGCAGATTCCATAACTTGCCGCGACGAAATCAGTACACTTCCCTTGGCCCTGGCAAGCAAGCTGCCGAAGGGGTCCTGCACCCGGACTAGCCGCAGGTTCGGGGTGGCGCAATCGTAGACGGCGTAAAGCCAGTACGCCTGCCGCATGTTGCAGGCCTTGGCCCACTCGTTGGCCGAAACTTCAATCTCGCCAGTGCCGGCACGGCCTTTGACCTCGATGGCCCGCCTCTCATTGCCGGGCCTGATGGAAAGCAGGTCGAAGCCGGGATTATCCGGAAGCCCCGCCAGCCGCGCAAGCTCCGGCTTATGGATGTCCTGGACAGTAGCCCCAGCCACCCCCTCGAACGTCTGCGCAATCTGCATGGTCAGCACCCGCAGTCTTGCTTTATCCTTCCGAGCCCGCGGCGAACCTACTCCTGGCCGCATTCGCGATGCGGCCCACCCATCCCGTGACGCCGATTCCGGCGGAGAAATCCTTGCCCCAAATTTCTTCCAGCGCCGGCACGAGATCGGCCCCTGAGCCAGGCCGCATGCCTTGGTATCGCTCAAACATGATTCGGGCCATGGCTCTGAAATGCCTCCGGTCTTTGTCCGATTTACACATCGCGCTTTCCACCTTGGGCAGTTCCTCCACAACGAACTCCTTCCCGGCTACCGCCAAATTCCAAAAGATCATGCCGAAGCTGAACGCATTTTCGACGGCCTTGGGATCGTTTCCAGCCGCATCAATGAGCGGCTTCGCGAAATCGGTCATACGCGCCATCGGCCCTTTTCCCATCTGCGCGGGGTCCACGAAATCGGCGGAGTTGTCCGCCCCCGCAGGCATGCCTCTCTCAACCTGCGGCATGCAGCATTTTTTGTATTTGCGGCCGGAGCCGCAGGGGCAGGGCGCCTTCCTGGAAATCTCCCGCAAGGACGCCTGCTTCAGGGGAAAGGTGTGTTCAATGAGTCTGGGTTTATCGGTCATCGTGTTGTCCCTCTGATCCGGCCTTGGTCAAAGCCTCGCGCCCCTTGCCGGTGAGACGGTACTTCTGCAGGCGACTGTTGGGTTTGTCTGGGATCGTCAGTTCGACGAAATGTTCATCTACAAGGCGTTGGAGACCTTTCTTGAAGTTCCCCGTCCGGTTCCGGTAGCCCGCAACAGCCAAGAGTTCCTTTCCCGTCTTGTCGCCCAGAGAACATGCGGACAGGATGCTTATTTGCCATTTGGGCAGTTCGACTTGGGCCTCTTGGGCCTCGACTTGGGCCTTGGCTTGCGGGGCGCCGCCGAACATGGCCTTCACCAAGTCCGACGCCATATCCACCTCTTTGTCCAGTTCCGGGATGAAGAACTCGAAGGCCTTTCCGGCCCGGTCGTTCTTGTAGGTGGGCGACGGATGGCCGAGTTTCCGCCAGGCATCTCTCATCATGCGCAAACCCGTTCCCGCCTGCTCGCACATGGCGATACGCCGCATGGCCATCGCGATGGACGGGTTGCGGACTTCCTTCTCGCCGGGTTCCCATAGGCGGGAGTCGTCGCCGAACACATCGCCCGGATTCCAGAGCTGGATGCCGTCGCGGAAGAACTTGATGGCGGCCTTGCGGGAGTGATCGCCGTAGTCCTGGTGGATCAGCAGGTTGACCGCCGCCTCGCGGAAGACCCGGAAGCCGGGCGGATCGTCGCGCCGGCCAAGCGTCACGGGGTCGATATCCCGGAACGGCTTGGGCATGAAGAACCGGTACTTGGTGACCAGTTGCTCCCACGCCTGGATGATGTTGTCCTCGCAGACGATCCGGTCAATCCAGCGCGTCTCCGGCATGGCGTCGCCTGTGGAATAGCCAAGAAACTGGACATCCAGCGTCGGACGGGGAATGATCTGGTGAACGGCCAGAGACGACCCGAAGAGCATGACGGCCGCCCGGGTGGGGAGGAACCGCTTGCCATCCTTCAGCAGGAAGCCCCAGTGGTAGAGGAAGTCCCGATCCGACTGTATGGGATCAAAGCCGGTGTTGGCCTGATGAAAGCGGTCCCGATACCACTTCAGACTGCCGGAGTGGAAGACGTCTTTGAACGGAACCCGCTCGAACGGCTGGCTGTCCCACCGGTCGGCGGTGGCGTCCCGCAGCATCCGCTCGATGTCCTGCATCTGGGCCTTGTAGTCGCCGCCGCCTTTGCGCAGGAACGTTCGCCGGATGTCGCCGTCGAGATAGACGGGCTTGCGCGTGCGCTGGTTCTCGGCGACTTGAAAGACCAGAACAGTCTTGCCGTCGACGTCCAGTCGATGCTCGGTCACCTGCACATCATGGTTGATCTTGGCGTCGGCGTGCAGAACCGAGACGAAGTCGTTCTGGACCTTGTCCGGCTGTTCGACACCCGTGATCTCGTAGGCTTCGCCGCGCTGGGCAACGCCGAACACCATGCATCCGCCGTGGGTATTGGCAAACGCAGAAACGGTCTCGAAGGCGGACTTCGGAACATCCGTGCGAGCTTCCTTAAACTCGACGTCTTTCCATTCACCTGCCTTGAGCAGCTTGTTCAGTTCCTCGAGTTTCATGCGCCAGGCCCCGTTTCGACGACTTGGATTGGCTGGCCGGCGTACTTCGCCTTCACCCTCGGCATGCTCTTCAGGAAGCCGATCCCGCGCTTCCTCGCGGCCGGCGCTCTCTTCCCTGCCGCCTTCTTCAACTTCTTCGCTTCCCGCCACGCGGTGCGGGTTGCCTCCTCGAGCATTTCGACTTGCAGCGCACGCCCGATGCCGTTGAGCGAAGTGTCGCATGGCGAGTCGTCATCGTCGTCATCGATGCCGCTGTCTGTTTCGTGCCAGATAGACCGCCGCTGGGCGTCCGACCAGCCGCAGTAGGCCCGCGCGATGGCCTTCACAATGGCCTTGACCTCGCCTTCCGGGAGGCTGCCATGCTCGGCGATGATACCGACGACGCGATCCCAGATGTTGGGACCACCGCCTCCGGATGCAGGCCGACTCCGGAGAATGCCGATTACGTCGCACACCCCTTCCGCTAGGCCCATGTAAGGGCCGAAACGTTTCCAATGGGCCGCAATTTCGGCTCGTATGGCATCAACCCCTTCCTGGGCGTCGCTGCTTCGAGTGACGCGGGTCACGCGACTTTCCTTCCGCGCCGCGAGCGACCGGCCCGGTCCGGGGCCGGTTGCGAGCATTTGTCGGCGAATGCGCGCAGTTCCAATGCCGCCTTTGGGTGCGCTTGGGCCGCACGGAGGGCCGCTACGGCCAGCATGCGGCGCTGCTCCCTGTTCAAACGCGCTTTGGCCAGGATATCCAGCACGTCATCAAATCGGCATGTATCATGGGCGTCGGCCGCGTAAGCGTCCAGCAGCCGCGAAGCCGAATCCTCGATTGGATTGCCCGCTTTCTTTGCCAGGGTCCATGCCTCTTGCGCGAGATCCGAGCAAAACATGGCAAGCTCGCATTCATCATGGACGTTGTTGAATATGGCAGGGATCATTTTGATGAAGCGCCAAATCAGATCGAGGGCTGCGGCAGGCGCAGATTCACCCAGGGAATGGATTTCGTCCAGAACCTGGTTGAGATCATCCATGTAGGAGTCCACTTGATTCCATTCGACGAAGTCGACCTGAAGGACTTCATGGATACTCGACCGTATTCTGGCTGCCGACTTCATGGTATCGCGCGGCTTCATCCGCGCCTCCGCGCCGCCCGGCGAAGCGTGGCCACAACGGTGCGGGAATCCACCTGGAATTCCAACGGCGGATTTCCGTTGCGGGCCAGCGCCTCGCGCGCGATCTGAATGCCCACGCCGAAGTGTTGCGCGTATCCCAGGCAGCGCATGGCTTCGGCCAAGTGCGGGTTGCGGTAATCGTTGATGCCGGGATGGCCGAAGTTCTCCGGAGTTATCCGTCCGTAGGGGCCACCCGGGCTGATCACCGATACGCGGTCGCTGTACCAGTAGATGCGAATGGGCGCGTTCGTGCCCTCGTAAATACGGTGCATCACGGCGTTGCGAATAATCTGCTGAAGAGCGGGAATCGGATAGTCCGGGTCCCGTCGTTCCTTGTCGCCGGAGGTGATGTCCACAGCCGTCATGACGTGAAGCGGGAGCAGTTCGTCGATCTGCTCCATCTGGTGCGACAGGGGTCCCTTTATATCGTGGCTGGTGATTACTTCCGATGCCAGATCCTCGCCCGCCAAGCGCAGGAATGAAACCCACGCCATGGGCAGATGGCGGGCCGGCTCCCTGCCGATGACGAGCATCCCCATGATGGTCGGGACAGGGGGAGGACCCAGATCAATGATGCGCAGCGACGCCATTTGTGTTTCCGGCTCGCGCTTGTTGTCGGCCAGCGCCTCAGCGCTAACGGCCGCAGGCAGGTACCGTGCGCGGAACAACTGCGCGTCAAGGTCGCCGAGGTCGGCGTTGAGCAGAGGTCGAATGTCCGCCGGCGCGTCCCGATAGCGCCGTCTTTCAGCGAGGATCCGTTCTTCCTGCGAACTTGCAATCGCGCGGCGTGAACCGACTCGCACCCAAATCGTTCCTTTAAAACGAACCGGCGGCGCGTCGGCCGGTTGCACGACCACCACCGCCATTTCGCAGCCGCGCAAAACCTTTTTCTGTACCGTTATGGCCGGGATGGGCAGGATGTTCCCGTCCGAGCGCATGTCGGAAAGCGTCCGGAGCAATTCATCCGTTATCGGCAAACCGGCGCAACTGCCATCGTCTTTGGCTCCAATGAACACCACGCCAGGTTGGTTGTGACCGGGCATGTCGTTGGCGAAAGCGCAGATGGCCTGCCTAATTTTGACGGAATCGGCGGCGGATGCCTTTCGTTCCACGAGATCCGACTCAATGTAACAACAAAGTTTTTCAAGTTCTTGGTCTTCCATGGGTCATTCT
>MGUX01000170.1:3094-5587 GCA_001800185.1 Elusimicrobia bacterium RIFCSPLOWO2_12_FULL_59_9 | reverse complement strand
TCCTTATACGGCGCCAGAAACTGCTCCAGTTCTCGCCGCACCTTCGTGATCTCTTTCAGGTTCATGGGTCACCGCCTTCCCGCGCGGGTACAGCTTAGCACTTACTTAACGGAGTAGTGCAAAGTAACTAACTTTCCTCCGCCTGTCGCGATGCTCTCGCCCCGCGCTTCGCCCGCAGCGCGCAAACGGCCCCTGGCATGGCCAGGTTGACTGTCGGTTAAAATCGCCGGAAGGCGCGCCATTTGCGGCCGCTTTTTCCTGGATTGGGCAAATTCTGAGGGGGGAAATAAGGCCGCATGGCGGTCCATCGTCCCTTGACGGCGCGCGGTTGCGGGGCTATACTTTTATAGGGACTATGGGACCAATAAATCTGTGACTGCGCGGGTCCGCAAGAAGCTTGCTTTTATGGTTGCCGTTCCCATCCCGCGCTTTGGCCGGGATCGCCGGCCCCTGGAGAAGGCGAAGATCGACAAGGCAATCCGCGAGGTAGTCGAGGCATTTTCATGATGGTTTGGTGGGGCAAAGGTGCTTCATTCCATCGGCGCGTATACGATGTTGGATGGGAGTGCTGTTTTGGATGAAGAAGAGCCCGCCGTTGTTTCTATGACGACCAAGGTGGACTATCGGAAATGAAAATCTGATATTGAACAATTGGCAGGCTTGATCGGAGATGGGCTTGACCAGGAATCGATGGCGGTGATTGCCTGTCCTGCCGAAAGCTTCCTGGTGTTTCGGGGGTAATCATGAGCAATGTGAAATTTTTTGAATTATCGAAGACGAGCAAGTTGCGGCAGATTGAGGTACGAATCAATCATGAGCTTGCTTCAATAATCCCCGCTCGTCCCGTTGTCGCGCTCTTTCAAACCACGGAGGGCCAAGTCGGATATTCAGTGGCCGGCGTTCCCGTGGAGGGGGGGCGCGCAATTCTTGGGCAAGTGCACCGGACGATTCGAAAGGTCCTCGACCTTCGGAGAGGGCGGCCGCTCTTGGAACCTAAACATCAAGTGAAGTTTTGGATTCCGGAAGCCAAGTACCGATTGCTCGCCAAAAAGGCTAGGCGGCAGTCGGTCTCGCCCTCCCGCCTGGCAAGCGAGTTTGTGGTGTCAAGATTGCCTTGAGCCTGCCCGGCAATCTCTCGGTCAATTACCTTGGGAAAGATTGAAACCGCCAAACGATGCCAAACAAACGGTGTGTTTTGACAGACGCAACCGGGGCATTGACTTTTCCGCCACATCTGATAAACTTCTCTTAGTGACGACCAAGGGGCTCTACTATTGAATTTCTGGGAGAAGCTTTCTGAAAAACTGATGGACCTTGGCAATATGGCGATTGCCGGGGTGCTCTTCGGCAACCTAGTGGCATTCCAGAAGAATGAAATTGCCTACGGATGGATTTTTGTTGGGCTCGTCTTCTCAGCGATACTGTATACGGTCGCATTCTTCATCGCCCGGAGGCAGCAATGATTATGTCTAATGAGCTTTTCTTCCTTATCGGTGGCACGGTCTTTGTCCTTTACATAGTATTCATGGCAATTTGGCTCCACGGACCTATAGGCCATGAGAAGCAACGCCAACTTCAGCTGACACAAATTTGGAACAAGGTACGCGCTTTGGTGGAGAAGAGAGAGGCGGACCCTCAAGTGATAGGTTTGATTCAGCAATTTAGTGAACTTGAAGTTAAACGTGAGGAACTTCGCATCAAGGAATCGGGTTTTTTAACAAAGTGGCTCGCTTCAGAAACATCAGCCAAGTCTACCCCAAGGTAGGTTGGTACTCTATTGGGCTGGGTATAGCGGAGGTGTGGCTGTTTAACGGCAGTTGAGGGCAAGGCGTCATAAAGGACTGGCGGGGCGATGAGCTCCGCCTTTGCTTTTGCCGTTGGGGAGCCCCACGCGGGAGCCGCGCGGGGGGCGAAACGGCGCCTGGCTTGACAAAGTTGACTATCGGTGGAAATTGCACGAGGACGGGGAATTCCGCGCAGTTGTTTGCGTGAAGTTGAGACGGTGATTTTTCCTCACCCGCAGCGTTCAGGCCAATGAGCGGCCAACTATCGTGGAAAACATAATCATTCCGCTGGCGGCGTTGATCGCGTCGGTTCTCAGTTTTTATTCCGGCTTCGGCTTGGGAACGCTGCTGATGCCGGCGCTGGCTGTCTTCTTCCCGCTGCCAGCCGCCATAGCGGCCACCGCCCTGGTGCACGGCGCCAATAACCTTCTTAAACTGATGCTGGTGGGCGCCAAGGCGGAGAAGGACCTGGTGGTTGAATTCGGCCTGCCGGCGATAGCCGCGGCCTTCGCGGGCGCATGGACCCTTCATTTCTTCACTGCGGTTTCCGGCGGGCTTTCACACAGCTATGTTCTGCTGGGCAAAATCGCCGTCATTACACCGCTTAAATCCCTGCTGGCGGTTCTGATGATGGCTTTCGCCCTGTTTGACCTGCACCCCCGGCTCAAAGGCCTTAAATTCGACCGCCGGTATCTTCCGCTGGGCGGCT
>MGUX01000170.1:1730-3066 GCA_001800185.1 Elusimicrobia bacterium RIFCSPLOWO2_12_FULL_59_9 | reverse complement strand
GGTGGACGTGCAGCCCCAAGCTTTCGTCGCCACCAACGCGGTGATATGTTTCATGGTGGATTTCGCGCGGCTGCTGACCTACGCATTTACGTTCTTTGTCTTGGGAGATTCCGGCGGAAGCGGGGCGGTCCCGGTTTTCACGGTGGCACTGGCCACCGGCGCCTCGGTGCTGGGCGTGCTGGCGGGCCTCACATTCCTGCACAAGGTCACCATCGGCGCCGTGCAGGTAATAACCGGGGTGATGCTCGGAATTATAGCCGCCGCGCTCGGCATGGGGCTTATCTGACGGTTTAACGGGAGTTGAAGAACAGGATAACCAGGCCCAGAGCGATCCGGTAAACGGCAAACGGCGCAAATCCCCGCCGCCGGACCCACGCCATAAACCATGCGACCACCGCCCACGCCACAAAAAACGACGCGACAAACCCGATTGCCAGCGTCATCCACTGGTGGGCTGTGATGGCGGCCGCGGCCAGGGCCGCTTCGTCAGGTCCGGGCATTAAGGTCTTGAGCAGATCGTAGCCGGTCGCGGCAAACATCGTCGGGATTGACACAAGGAAGGAAAATTCCAGCGCCGCGGCGCGGGAGAGCCCGGCGCTTTGTCCGGCCGCGATGGTGGCCATGGACCGGCTGGTGCCGGGAAACACGGCCGAAAGTATCTGAACCGCCCCGACCCACGCGGCCTGCAGCCAGGTCATCTGGTTGATATCGGTCGTTCGCGGCGCGTCGAAGAACGCATCCACCGCCCACATGATCACGCCGCCGATTAAAAGAGCCGCGCCGATCACTTGGGGGCTCTCGAGATTGTGGCTGATGACTTTCTTCAACAGGAAGGCCGGCACGGCCGTCACGACAAAGGCGATGAGCACCAGCGTCAGCGGGTGATTGAGCGCATTGCGCTCCCCGGTGAGCGGATTTACAGGAAAGGTCTTCACGAAATCCGAGATGCGCTTTTGGAAGTAGATCGGCAGGCAGAGCACCGCGCCGAGTTGGATTACCACGTCGAACATCTTCCAATAGGAGTCATCCAGCGGGATGCGGATGAAGGGCAAGGCTTTCGCGATGCGAAGGTGCGCCGTCGAGCTGACGGGGAGAAACTCGGTAACGCCTTCGATGACGCCAAAAAACAAGGCCAGCAGGTAATCGCTCACACCGTGGCCTCCGCGGCGAGCCGCTTCTTGATTAGGGCGGCAGGTGTTGTCGACATGGTCGACCCCAAAATAAAATACCGCGAACGCATGGCAGAATTCTACCAAATTAGGTTTTTCTGGTTTTTTGGGGGGAGGGGGAAATAAGACGGCAGAAAATCAGGGCAACAGCGCGGGTTTTAAAATGA
>MGUX01000170.1:0-1703 GCA_001800185.1 Elusimicrobia bacterium RIFCSPLOWO2_12_FULL_59_9 | reverse complement strand
GATCCCGACCATCCGAAGATTCCTGGAGGGATATGTCCATGATGTGCAAATCTCCTTTAATCCAGCGAATTCCAACATCCGATTGGTGATCCTCAAACCATGCGGAGTCAAGATACAAGGCATCACAATCCATCTGCGCCGCGCCCAAATCCAGCACAGCCCGATAGCTCCCCGGCAACAACTTAATCCCCGTCCGCATATCATCCCCTACAAAAGAAATCCACCCGTCCTCAGCGCTCGTATAAGCGCCCTCGACAAGCCGCTGCGCGATCCATTCGCCCAGGGAATATTTCCCATCAACGAAGCTTTCATCCACGCGCACATACCGAAAACGATGGCCGCCGAGATTGATCTCAATCTCAACCTGGGCATCGGGACGAACAGAAACGAACGCAAGCTCCAAAGCGGACTCCGTTTCATCCCCGACGAGATTTAGGAACGCGGGCTTCTCTTGAAAACGAACGCGGTAGCCATTTTTTTCCGCAGGCTCAAACTTTTCTGAAACAGCATAGGCCCACTCTTTCCCTTGTTCCAAAACCACCCAGCGCGCTCCCGATTTCTCAGATTTTAAAGCAAACCACCCTAGCGGCGAGCGCAATGGACCCAAGACGTTGCGATAAGAGCGCTCCCGTTCTATCCTGTTTGCGATGGGCTTGAGAACCCATAGCCCCGCCCACCTCTGGTAATCTCGCAGATCCCGCTTCCAACGCAATGCTTCCAAGGGAGCGCGCAAGTTCTCCAGCATAAAGGCCTCGATCGTCCTGGATTCAGTATCCCTCTGGGACAATATAAACGACTCGTATTCCTTCTGGGCATCCGCTTTATTACCCGCTTCATCCAGTTTTTGAAGGCGCGCGAAGACACGCTCCGATTCCTCTAACCGGGATTCGAATTTTCGCGCTTTTTGCAGGTCTTCTTTGGATTGGTACAGCGCCACCTGCGCCTCGGCCAAAGCGAAGGAACCTTCTTCAATAGAAGGCCCCTTCCACCAGCCCGGTTTAACGGGTTTTGCCTCGGCAATCAGATCGCTGATGGCCCATAATAGCGTGCTCGCATGGGTTATGGGGCGCACCGAAATTCCCCGGCCATAACACCATTGGGCTTGGCCTGGATGGCCCTGCTGCAGGTATATTTGTGCGCAGGCAAGGTAAGCCGGAATATGGGCGGGGTTGCGCTCCAAAGCCGCGGCGACATCTTCCAACGCTTTCTGATGTTGTCCCGCCAAATGATATCCCACCGCGCGGGAGGCGTAGTAAATATCGGGATCCGCAGGCTTAAGCGAAAGGCCTGTTGTGTAGCTTTCGATCCCTTTCTTGAAATCCCCATGCATCAAATATATGTTCCCCTTCAGAAGAAAATAAACAGGGGCCCTCCTCAGATAGATGGCGCGGTTTAAATCCCTCAAGGCCAGAATATCCTGTTTGAGAACGTAAAAGCCCCAAGCGCGTTTGGCATACCCCAACGCCTCGTTCGGATATTCTTCGATGGCCTCGTTCAGCAAGTCCATCGCCTCGCTGTGTGATTTTTCGCTCTCAGCCAAGGAATCGATCAACTCTTCGATGAGTTCCAAAACAGTCGTGCGGCTTTTACGCGCCTGTTCAAAGGATTCTTTAGGACTCCGCTCCGCGCCTGCGAGATTTAATGGCGCCGGTTCTTTCTTGGCAGGAGGCAAAGGTTTTGCGACGGCCCAATCCGCCAGGCAT
>MGUX01000169.1 GCA_001800185.1 Elusimicrobia bacterium RIFCSPLOWO2_12_FULL_59_9 | reverse complement strand
GACGGGCACGACGAGAAGTTGAACCTTGACCGGAATATGCCAAATCCGGACATAGAAAACGAGAGGATGCCCGCCCGCCAGGCCGCCGGGGCCGTAGCGCAGGGGCGTTTTTTGTTTTAAGCGTTGATAAGCTTCCGGTATCTCGTGACCGGCGAGCGCGAAGGAACCGGCCCCCTCGACAGGACTCATTTCATCGGATTCGAGAAGCGACTGCGCCCGCCGCCTGGCCCACATTTCCCAAACGCCCGTCAGGGCGCGGTCGTAGCGCGCGCCCAAATCCTGGGGCATCGGGAGATCTTCGTCGCCGATCGTCTTCCAAAAATAACCGGCGCCGGGTCTCAGTGCGTAGCCATGATGATGCCGCCACAGCAGCATCATCCGGTCGGCCTCCCCATCCCAGCCCAACTGCACATTAAGCGCGGCGACCTTCCTGCGGTCCGCCGTCGTTTGAAACTCGGCCCAAGCTTTGTGGTACCACATTCTAAGACGCAGGCGGCCCTGGGTCCGGGCCGCATCCGTCCACTCAACGCCCCCGGGCGCCAGCATCTCGTCGCCGGGCTCCCAATTCTGTCCTCCGATGCCGGGCTCCAAATAGGGGGCGAACAACCTGACGTCAAAATCCCTCGAAACGGTTTGCCCTTGAAGCGCCGGAGCCTGCGCGGGAAGAGCGGGTTTTTTGCCGGCATAGACTCGCCAAGGAACCCACGCGGCGGCGGTCAAAACGGCGGCAATAATCCAGAGTCGGCTCGGTTTCATGGGGCGATCACACGATGGGAATTTCGGCGGCCTTTTTGAAAACGGACTGGTAATCGCGGCGGCCGGCGTTGTACCATTCCCAAAACACCTCGATAAAAACTTTGATCACGCAGGCGATGGGAACGGCGAATATGATGCCGGCAAAGCCGATCATCTCCGCGCCGCAAAAAATCGCCATCAGAATAAGAAGCGGATGCAGCTCGACGGCATTCTCCAGGATGACGGGCTGCAAAACCCAGTCGTCGATAAAGCGCGCGGCCGCAAAAAGCGCGAGGACCTGCACTACGGGCTGCCAAGTCTGAAACTGATAGAGCGCCGCCGCGCTTCCTAAGATCGCCCCCACCACGGGCCCAACATAAGGAATGAGGCCGCTCACTCCCGCGACGAGGGCGATTTCCAGAGCGTAATCCATGCCGATGGCCCAAAGCCCGATTAAGGACAATAACCCGATGATGGTCGCGTCGAGCGCCATTCCCCGGATGTAATTGCCCATCGCCCCGTCGATGCGGCAAACCAGGCTGACCATGTTTTCCACATGGCGGCTCGGACATATGCGGATGAGGAAGTTCAAAAGGGCGGGGCCTTCCAACAGGGCGAAGAAAGAAATGAACGGCACCAGAAAAAGCAGCGTTAAAATGGAGAAAAGCCCTTTGGCGAACGACGGCATATGGCTCAGGCCTGACATCGCCAGGTGGCTCATCTGCTCGCTGAGCGCTTCCAAAGGCTGCTTCAGTTGAGGCACCGCCACCTCGACGGTGTGGCGGAAACCCATCAAAAATTCCTTGGATTGCTGCCAGTAAGCCGGAACGCTCTCTCGAATCGTGGAGGCGTGATCGCCCAAGTAAACGGCCGAGGTCGTCGCCGCGTAGGCCAACGCCGCGAGCGCGCCCACATAAATCGCCGCCACCACGCGGTCGCGCCGGAACCCCCGGAGCTCAAAATACTTGACCAGGGGATTTAAGATGTAGGCCAAGGTGAAGCCCAAAACAAAGGGGAAGAGCACGGAGCGGATCAAAATGGCGAGGTACGCGATAGCGCATACGGCGAACAAAACGGCGAAGAAACGGATCAGGCGGGTCGCATCGTCGCTTTTCATCGGGCTATACCGCGGGGGCCTTGCGCAGAAGCTTCTCCGAAGTGACCCTCAAACGGGCCGCGATCATTTCCGCCAGCCGCTTAAGAAGAAGCGCCCCGGCTTCGGGGTGGTCGTGAATGAGGCTGTCGAGCTTGTCCTTGTAGAGCAGATACACGTCGGATTCCTCCACCGCCACGGCCGAAGCGGAGCGGGGCTGCTCCTGCAGCAGCGCCATCTCGCCGAAAAACTCGCTCTCCTTGAGCAGAGCCAGGCGCTGGTCGCTGCGATGCTCGTCTTTTTTCACGAGCTCGATGGTCCCGGACTTGACGATAAAAAGCGCCCGGCCGACGTCGCCTTCCACGAAAAGCTGCTCGCCCCGGTAATAGTGGTGCTCGTAGAGATACTGATACACCACGCCCAAATGCCGGCGCTTCAAATCTTGGAACAGCGGGACGGTCGAAAGAAGTTTGGTGTGATGCGAGTAATCTGGATCCAGGAAAATCGATTTTACTTTCTTAAGCCATTTCATATTTTTAGGCGCGGAAAAAAACAACGCTGGACGCCTGAGCGCGAAGCGCCCGGCGCCCAGCGTGATTACCAAACGGCATCAGCTCTTTTCGGAATTGCCGAGATACGCCTCGCGGCCCGCGGCAACAGCGGCCTTGACCTGCTCTTTCTTGGCGGCGAGTTTCTCCGTCCCTTCCTTCCACATGTCCTGGCCCTTGTCTTGCTGGTCCTTGAGCCAATTGGCGACATTTTCCCGGGTTTTGCTTCCAGGAGCCGGCGCAAAAAGGATGCCGAGCGCGGCGCCCACCACGCCCCCAATAGCCAACAACACCATCGTTTCAGTCGTGCTGCGATTTTCTGCCATATGATTCCCTCCTCTGGGGGGCCTCTCCCCCCGCGTTTCCTTCAAAATTCGATGAGCGGCGGCCCATGACCCATCGCATCGCCCACAGCGCTGACTGCAGCCAGCCGACCTTGAAACGACGGGTGAAGTCCGTCACCTTGCGCGCCATCTCCACGAAGCTGCCGGCGTCCCTGTCCAAGCGGCGCACGAACCGCTGCGCCTCCAGCGCCGTGCAACGGACCTGCC
The DNA here is from genome assembly GCA_001800185.1 of Elusimicrobia bacterium RIFCSPLOWO2_12_FULL_59_9. Classification (GTDB taxonomy): domain Bacteria; phylum Elusimicrobiota; class Elusimicrobia; order O2-12-FULL-59-9; family O2-12-FULL-59-9; genus O2-12-FULL-59-9. Next base: position 2,254 of record MGUX01000169.1, on the reverse strand, counting down.
ACAGCGTCCACACCAGGAACGCGGCGCTGATCACCAAGCACAGCGTCGCCACGCCGGCGCAGACCGCTAGGAAGGTCGTCATAACGCCATTATTCTAACATATCCCCGCCGCGCTAGCAATTCTATTTTTGAATTTAAATCCCGCAAAATGTTAGAATGCTTCGACGAAAATGGACTTCGACCTGACTTCCGACCAGATTGCGATTTTGGGCCGCGTGCGGGATTTTTGCGACCGCGAGGTGATCCCCCGCGCTCCGCAATACGACCTGGAGGAAAAATTCCCCTGGCCGCTCATCGAAGGCCTCAAAGAACTGGGCCTTTGGGGGATGATTTTTCCCAAACGCTACGGCGGGCAGGGGTTGGACATGGCCACCTACTGCCTTGTCCTTGAGGAGTTGGGCAGAGCCGATCCCTCCCTGGCTCTGACGGTGGAATCCCATAATTCCCTTTGCGCCAACCACATCTATCTCGCCGGCGACGAGGAGCAGAAACGCGCCTATCTGCCCCGGCTGACCGCGGGCGAAGCTCTGGGCGCCTGGGCGCTGACCGAGCCCGGTGCGGGCTCCGACGCCGCCGGCATCATCTCCAAATCCCGCCTGGACGGAGACCACTGGATTTTAAACGGCGCCAAGACCTTTACGACGCAGGGAAGCGTCGCGGGCATCTACGTGATTTTCGCCTGCACGGGGCAATCGCCCGGTGCCAAGAGCATCTCCGCTTTCGTGGCGGAGAAAGGCACGCCGGGCCTTGAGATCGGCAAGAAGGAAATCAAGATGGGACTTCGCGCGTCGGATACGGCCCAACTGCATCTCGTCGACATGAAGCTTCCCGCCAAGAACCTGCTGGGAAGGCAGGGACGCGGCTTTATCGACGCCATGCGGATTTTGGACGGAGGCCGGGTCGGCATCTCCGGAATCTCGCTGGGCATCGCCCGCGGCGCCGTCGAACTGGGCATCCGCTGGGTCAAGCCCCGGAAACTTCGCTTCGGCATCGACGGCTCGCCCGGCCTCACCGCCGCGCAGAAGCTTTTGGCCGATCTTCACGCCGAGACCGAAGCGGTGCGCCTCCTGGTTCTTAAAGCGGCCACGCTTTTAGACCGCGGCGCGCCCTTCAGCCACGAGGCTTCGATGGCCAAGCTTCTGAGCGGAGAGCTCGCCATGAAAGCCTCCACTTTGATTTTGGATTTGCTGGGCCCCGCGGGAGGCTCCATGGATTGCCCGGCGCAGAAATTTTTCAGGGACGCCAAGCTCTACCAGATCGGCGAGGGCTCCAGCCAAATTCAGGAGCTGCTGATCGCCCGCCGCCTGCTCGGAGATTGGGAAGCCGGCGGATGAACTACTCCAAGACCGTCTGCCTCCCGCAAACCGCTTTCCCCATGAAAGCCGACCTGCCCAAACGCGAACCGGGCGTGCTGGAGTTCTGGCGAAAAAACCGCGTGTACGAAAAGATGCTCGAACAAAGCGAGGGCAGGCCCCTGTACGTCCTGCATGACGGTCCGCCTTACGCCAACGGCCATATTCACATCGGCCACGCGCTCAACAAAATCTTGAAGGACATCAGCGTCAAGTCCCGGGCCATGTCGGGCTTCCGGACGCCTTTCGTTCCCGGCTGGGACTGCCACGGCCTGCCCATCGAACAGCAGCTTCTCAAAGAGCTCAAACTCGACAAGCGCGAGATACGCGACGTCGCCCTTTTTCGCAGGCAGGCCGAGGAGTTTGCCCGCAAGTACATCGCCATTCAAAGCGAGGAGTTTCAGCGCCTGGGCGTCCTCGCCGACTGGCAGCACCCCTACACGACGATGGATTTCGCTTATGAAGCGGCGGTGCTGCGAGCCTTCCGGCTGCTTCTCAAGGGCGGCCACATCTACCGCGGCAAAAAGCCGATTTATTGGTGCCTGCACTGCGAAACGGCCCTGGCCGAAGCCGAAATCGAATATAAAGACAAGACGTCGCCTTCGATTTTCGTCGAGTTTCCGGTGAAGGAAAATGCGCCCTTCGAGACGGACGCCTCGGAGCCCGACGCGGCGGTGATATGGACGACCACCCCCTGGACCTTGCCCGCCAACGTCGCCTTGGCCTTTCATCCCGAGATCGACTACGCGAGGGTGCGCGTCAAGCGCAACGGCCAAATCCGCAGATGGATCGTCGCCCGCCCCAGGCTTCAAGCCGTCCTGGAGGCTACCCAGGCGGCCTTGGTGGAGACTCTGGGCTCCTATCCCGGGGCCCGGTTTGAAAAAATGCTGTGCCGCAGCCCG
>MGUX01000168.1 GCA_001800185.1 Elusimicrobia bacterium RIFCSPLOWO2_12_FULL_59_9 | reverse complement strand
CCGCACAGAAGGGTCACGCCCGCGCGGCGGGCTTTGCGGCGGCAAAAATAGTCAAAGCTGGCGGCCCGGACGGCGGAGGAAAACGGAATCATCCCCACCGCGCGGCGGGTCATCGAGGTTTCAGGCGCGCCGCCGCCATCCGCTTGCGGGAAGCGGTGGGAAAAAACGGAAACTTCCCAACCCCGTTCGGCCAGCAGCGGTCCCAGAGCGGATGTCACGACGCTGGCTCCGGAAAGCGAGCTGTAATTTCTAAGGGCAAATCCAATGTGGGGGCGCCGCATGTCAAAACCTCGCCTTGCCACGGGTCATATTGAGGTGAAAGTCGAAGCGGAGATCGTCGCCGCGGATAAACAGGCGCTTGAAAGGGGTTTCTTGAAAATGCGAAGCGTTTAACGGCTGCGGCAAGGGCGTCTTGCCCTGGCGGATTCCAAAATCCATGCGGTAGCCCGCGGCGAAGACCTCGCGGCGAACATCGGTCGAGTAAGCGCCGCGGCCGTAGGGATAACCGAAAGACGTGACCTCGGTCTGGAGAGCGTCCTCAAGCCGCTTTTTGCTCTCGCGCAGCTCCCACGCCGCCTGTTCCAGGGGAATTTCAGTCAAGTTCGGATGGTTGACCGTATGGGATCCGAATTCCCATATTCCGCTTTTTTGCATTTCTTTCAGGTCCCCTAAGGTCAACATCGGAATCCATGCTTCGGTTTCCGGATTGTGCCAGTAATTGTGCCGGTCCAGCGAGCCGGTGACGACGAACATATTGGCCTTCATTCCCGCCTCCGCGAGAATGGGATGCGCCGCGGCGTAGTTGTTCTTGTAGCCGTCGTCGAAGGTCAAAAGCGCCGGTTTCTCCGGCAGCCCGGCGTCTCCGCGAGCCGCCGCCAGGAGCTGCGAGAAAAAAATGGGGGTATAGCCGCGTTCCTTCAGGTAGGCGAGCTGCCAGCGGCATTCGCTTTCCGTGACCCACAAGTTCTTCAGCCGCGAACCGCGCGGGGACGAACCTATTTTGTGATACATCAGCACCGGCAGCCCTCCGCACGGCAGGCGCCACCAATTCCAGCGGGCGGAGAGCCCCGCAAAACCCGCCAGCGCCAAGCCGATCATCCATTCCATTTTTTTTCCAATTCCTTGAGCTTGATGTACTTGACCCAGGTGTGAAAGGCGGCCAAGCCGGCCCAGGAAATGCCGGCGATTCCATCCAAAAAGCCCAACTGCAGGACGGCGCGCCGGAAAAACTCCCACGGCAAAAGGATGTGGTGGTAAAATCTAAAACGCATTCCCTGTTCCCAGCGTTTTTGCGCCGCCAGGGAGGTGTAAAGATTGAACTTGTCAAAATACTCGTTTAAATCCCGATAGGGAGTGTGCAGGATGGGGAAACTTAAATGCGCCGTCTTACCGGCGACATCGACGCCCTCATGCAGCCGGCCGCCGGTGAATCGTCCCGCCTCTCGACGGAACAGGCGCAGATGATTTTCTCCGCCGACGCCGCCAAAGCGGAGCTTCCGGCCCAGGAAGTGAACCTCAAAAGGGATATAGTAGCCGTGGTTGCCGCCGGGCGCCGAGGCGCCGTTGGACAGCGCGCGCCGGATTTCCTCCCGCAGCGGGGGGCTCAGCCGCTCATCGGCGTCGAGGCTCAATACCCATTCGCCGCGAGCCTGCTCCACGGCGTATTGCTTTTGTCCCGCATAGTGGTCGAATCGCCGGCTATATACTTTGCATGAAAATTGGCGGGCGATATCCAGGGTTTTGTCCGTGGATTGGTTGTCCACAAGCACGATCTCATCGGCCACGGCGCGGACGCTGTCCAGGCAGCCGGGGAGGTCCCGTTCCTCGTTTCGGGTGATGATGACGACGCTCAGCATGATAAGTACACCTCTTCGATTTCTCGGGCCATGCGCTTCGCGGTGAAATCCTTGAGCCTGTCTTTGCCGCCGGCGGCCAGGGATTTTCTTTTCTCAGGGTCGTTGAGGCATCCTAAAATGGCTTGCGCCAGTTGTTCGGGGTTCCGGGGCGGCACGAGCACTCCAGAGACCCCTTCTTGCACGATCTCGGGAATGCCTCCGGCTCGCGTCGCCACGATCGGCACGGAGCAGGCCATCGCCTCCAGCAGCACCAGGCCCAGACCCTCCATGTGGGAACTGAGAACGAATAAATCCAGCGCGCGCATGATGCTCAGCGGATCCTCTTGGAAGCCCGTGAAATGGACGCGGCCTTGGAGCCGGAATTCTTGCACCAGCGCTTTGAGGCGTCCTTCAAGTTCCCCTTTTCCAACGATGAGAAGCTGCGCGGTCGGATGGATTTCCGCGACGCGCCGCATCGCCTCGATGAGCGTGGTTTGGTCTTTATGATCGACGAGGGCCGCGACGTTTCCGATCCAAGGTCCCTGCGGCGGAATATGGAGTTGGCTGCACAATTTCTCCCGAGTCCCGTTGGGAGGGGCGGAAGGCGAGAGCGGCAAAGCCTCCAGATCCAGACCCGCGTGGACCACCCGGATATGGCCTGGTTCGGCTCCCGAAGCCACCATGACGTTTTTGACGCGCTGGGACACCGCGATCACCTTTTGAGCGCCCGCGTACTTCCACCACAGGCTCAGCCGCGAGGAGACCGGAAAATCCACGTGGCGGTGAGCGATGTTGATGGTTTTTAGACCCAGCGACGCCGCGCGGGCCAAGTTCGCGCCGTGCGCGGAGTGGGCGTGGACGACGGTGGAGGATGCCGGCGAACGCTTGAGGGCTTTGCGCAGCCGCAAGGCCGAAATGATGTCCCATGGATGGGAAAAGGGCAGTCCCAGCGTCTCAAAGCCGAAGATTCCCGCCCGCGTCTGCAAGGCGCTTCCTTGCCGGCAGACGACGACGTTGCGGTGGCCGCGCGCGCGCAGGGCTTTGGCGAGGTCCAAAAGCAGGCGTTCGCCCCCGCGAAAGCCTCTTTCGCCGTCCACGTGAAAAACGGTGAGGCGGCGGGAGCGCGCGGGGGGGGCGCTCACGGAACGGTAAAAGGCCAAAGTGGCAGCGATGAAATTTGGAAAGTCGCCGATTTCAACAAAGCGTTCGTAAGCTCTTTGAGCGAGGGACTCCCGCAGGGCCGGATTCGCCAGCCAAGCGCTCAGTTTTTCCGCCATTGCCCCGCTGTTGCCGGCGGGCGTCATCGCTTCGGGCATCTTCGCCTCAAAGATTTCCGGAAGGCAGCCGACGCGGGTGGCGAGCACGGGGCGGCGCGAGGCCATCCATTCCAGGGCGGCGCGCGACACCGCCTCGGAGCCGGTCGAGGCGACGACTCCGATGTCGCAGCCGCGCATGAAATCGCTCACCGAAGGCACGCGCCCCAAAAACCGCACGGAACCGGATATCCCGAGATCCGCGGCCAGCGCTTCCAAATCCCGGCGGCTGAGGTTGGCCTGCCCTCCCGCGAGCAGAAAACGGGCGTCCGGAAAGCGTTTTAATACGAGCGCGGCCGCCTTCAGAAAATCTACGTGGCCTTTGACCGGATCGAGCCTGCCGACGATCCCGATCGCCAGCGGCGCGCCGGGCGGGCGTTCCATCGGCGCCGGAGACGGCCAGCGGATTCCCTGAAAAATTTCCGTGGCGGGGACAAAAGGAAATTGGGCGGCCAGAGAGCTCAAAATCAGCCGGTTGGCGGCGATCAGGCCGTCGGTGCGCTTGAGAAGCCAAAGCCGTCCCGGCCGCCGTTGGGGCAGGCGCGAGTCCGACCAAGAGCGCACGACTTTGGGCGCGGGCTTGAGGGCTGCGGCCAGGAGGCAGGCCAAGACGTGGGCCGAGCCGGTGTGCGCATGCAGGAGTTCGATCTTGTTTTCGATCAACCAGCGGCGCAGCTTCCAAAAACGCAGCCAAGGCCGCCGGCAGTCCTGCGTCGAAAGTCCCAGGCGCTCCGCGGCCTCAAATGGGAAAGCGCCGCGCAGTGCCCAGACGGTCACGGCGTGTCCTTGTTCCGTGAGACCATGGGCCAGGCTCAGCGCATAGTGAGTGATGCCGCTGTCCCAGGGTTCGTCAATAATTTGAACAATTTTCATGCTGCCTCAGCATGTCCATCGCCGCGGCGTAGACTTGGTCCACGGTGATAAGCTTCATGCACAGAAAATGCCCTAACGGGCAGGCGCGGCCGCCGTGAAGGCTGCAGGGCCGGCATTCCAAGTCCGACTCCACCACGCGGTGACTGTCGCCGTAAGGAAAAAAGCCTAGTTCCTTGGTCGTCGGCCCAAAAATGGCCAAGGTGGGCACGCCGCAGGAAGTCGCGATGTGCATAGGGCCGGAGTCATTGGTGATAAACAGCTTCAAGTGGCGCATCAACGCCATCAACTCCGCCAATCCGGTTTGGCCGGTCCAATCCAGCGCGCCGGGGGGATTTCCCGCGCCGACGAGGATTTGCCGGGCCAAAGACGCGTCGCGGCTCTCGCCGATGATGACGGTTCGCAGGCCCCGGGCATCGAGCCGGGCGATGAGTTGGGAAAAACGATCGGCAATCCATCTCTTAGTGGGCCACACGGAACCGGGATGCACGCCCACCAGGACCTCGCCGTCCCGGATGCCCGCCACCCGGAGCCTGGAAAAAACGGCGTCGCCGGAGGTCCTGGGAGAGGCGCTTTTCCCGTTGAACGGGGCGCTTTCGGAGGCGGCGCCGCCGTTGGCCGAGACCGCATGGATCAGCGACAGGTTCCTGTCCCGGTCGTGCATCAACCAACTGAAGGACAGCGCGTCCGTCAAAAGCCATTTGCCCGCGCTGGCGGCAAAACCGACTCGCTTCGGAATCCCGCAGAGAAAGGCGATGAGCGCGCTTCTGAGCGAGCGATGCGGTATGACGGCCAGATCGAAGCGGCGTTGGCGGAGTTCCTGGACGAGCCGCCACGTTCCGAGCAGGCCTTTGTGGCGCCTTTTCTTGTCGTCCAAAATCAGCGTGATTGCCTCCACGTCGCTTAGCAGCGCGGCCATCTCCGGCCGGATGAGCGCGCTCAGCGGCGCGTGCGGAAAAAGCTCTTGGAGCTTCAAGATTAAAGGTTTGGTCAACGCCAGGTCCCCTAAAAAAGCCGTTTGAATGACGAGGATGTTCTTTGGGGAAATCGGGGCCCCGGTCATCGGAGATTTCAGCGCGTCGGCGAGCAGGAGGCTCCGCTGCCGCGCTTCAACTCCCCACGCTGTGAGGGCCGCCAAATATCGGTCCAAAGTATGTTTCTGCAGACTCGCGGAGGTCTTGCGAAATAGGACGAAAAGCCTTCGGGAAAAGCTGTTTTTTTGGTAGCGGCTTTGCTGCGGAATTCCAGAGAGCTTCCGTATCCAAAAAGAACGCCAATTGGCGTGCAGGTCCAGGAGATGGGTGAAATGGCGCCGCCGGATCTGCCGCAGGCAGGCGACAAGTCCGGTGAAAGCGATCACCTCGTCGACGCAGGGATGGTTGGCAAGCAGCGGGGC
>MGUX01000167.1:19936-56132 GCA_001800185.1 Elusimicrobia bacterium RIFCSPLOWO2_12_FULL_59_9 | reverse complement strand
GCCTGTTGGGCGGTCTAGGCAACAGGCGGATTCTCAGCCCCACGAAATGAAACGAGGGGGTTTTTCAGCGGAATCGACTTGACACAACTTGAGGCTTGTGAGCCACGCCCTGCTCTTTGAAGGCGCGGGGTGTGGCCCGCCGTCCTCCCCTGGCCAAAATAGGGAAATCTGGGGACAGAAATCTGGGGACACCATACTTAATTTTCCCCTTGAAATCCGGCCTTTTCCCTGGTAAACTATGATAAAGTCATATAGAGTCATAGGGGGACCCAATGCAGAACCGGCAGGCGCAGCCGATCACGATTACCGTTCCTCCGCAGATGCTGGCCATCGCCGATAAGATCGCCCGCAAGGAGGGTCGCACGCGTTCTGACCTTTTCCGGGAGGCGCTCCGAGCCTACTTCTGGAAGAAGCGGTGGGAGGCCATCCAGACCTACGGGGTAAAGAAAGTCCGCGCCAAGGGGCTTAAAGAGGAAGAAATCGAAGGGCTGATCGACGAACTCCGATCCTGAGCTCTCGTGAGGATCGTCCTCGACACCAATGTTCTCGTTTCCGCGGCCTTGTATCCCAGGAGACCGATGGGCCGGATTCTACTTCTGGCCGCCGATGGCCGTTTGCAGGTATTCGTGTCGCCCTTCGTCCTTTGGGAGTTGGAGCGCGTTCTGGCGCGACCCAAGATAGGTTTTGAGCCGGGAAAGATCCGCGAGACCTTGGAGGCGCTCAAGGAAGTTGCCCATGTCGTCCAGCCAAAGACCAAGGTCGACGTAATCGCCAGTCACGAGCCGGATAATCGAATCCTAGAGTGCGCCTTGGCCGCCAAGGCTGACGTCTTAGTGACGGGAGACTTGAAAGATATTCGTCCACTGGGACGTTTTGAGGGAATCGAGATTTTAACGCCCCGCGAGTTCCTCTACAAATACTTTCCTCCAACCTAGATCGCTCGGCCCAAAATCGGCACCTGCAATCTGTACCTAGTTTGACAAACGTGACAAACGAGGGATTTTGTTGGGAACCAGCGACATCGCCAAGGCCCGCAGATTGAAAGCGAGGTATGAAGATGAACTCGAGAAAGAGCCAAAGAAAGGATCGCAGAATAAGACTGCTCGATCACGACACGTCGGCTACGCTGAGCAATCCGAACCTCGTGTTCGAGACCTTCATGGAGTGCCTAGAAGAGGGCGACTCTGAGTCGGCCCGGGAGGTTCTGGCAGCGAGCTTGCGGCATCTCAATAAGGCGCAGCTTGAGAAACGCTACCACATTCCGCGAAGGACGGCTTACAACCTACTCAATAAGAAGGTGATGCCGAGTTTGGAGTTAGTGGCCAAGGTCTGCATGGCGATTCGTCAAGAGTCCGTCCGAAAGTAAGAATCCGCACCTGCTTGGACAAACGTGACAAACGGGGGATTTTGTCGGAAACCGATGGGATGAGGGGGCGGGTGCCGCCGAGGGCCGGGATGTTAAATTTCAAAACCAAGCGCCTAAGAACGGCCTCCCAATGCGTTGATGCTATGTCGTGTCGTGAGTTTTTTCGATAATCCTGCGGGTCAGCACACGCCGGGCCAGATCTTTCCGCCGCGTTCCAAGTCCCGCCATGGGATGGCCTCGATCCCGTGCCCCAACTTCAAGCGCTCGGCCCCTCCGTAAAGCACGACCCCGCGCCGCAGCCCCAGGTCCGCCATGCAGCTCTTAAGACCGGCCAAGCGCCTTGGATCAAGGCCCTGTCCGGTTTTTATTTCGACGGCGAGGCGCTTCCTCCCTGCTTCCAGGATCAAATCGGCCTCCGCTCCGGCCTGGGTGCGCCAATAGAATATGTGGCCGCCGCCCACAATTCCCATGCGCACGGCCAACTCCTCGACCACCAGCCCCTCGAAGGAGGCGCCGACGCCGGGCCATCCCTCCAGATCCGTTGGGCCGCGCAGCCCAAGAAGCGAATGAAGTATACCGGTGTCGCGAATGTAAAGCTTAGGGCTTTTAACAAGCCTTTTGCCCACGTTGGCATGGTAAGGTTTAAGGCGTCGGATCACGAAGGCGCCTTCAAGGATGTCGAGGTAATGCGCGATCGTGTGGTATGAAAGGTCCATCGCGCGAGCCAGTTCCGAGAGGCTGAGTATCTGGCCATGCAGGTGCGCCGCCATGGTCCAGAACCGGCGCAGGCGCGTTGGGGACACCGTCACGCCAAGGCCCGGCAGGTCCTGCGCGAGAAACGTCGCGATGTAGCTCTCAAGCCATTCCCGCTTGTCGGCCGCGGTCCTAAGTTTGTACAGGGGAGGAAATCCACCCCAGAACCAACGTTGTGCCAGCCATGAGGGCCGCGTTGAAAGCTCCTGCGCGGTGAAGGGCGTGAGATCCAAGATTCCCACCCGGCCGGCCAAGCTCTCGCCGGCTTGCCGGATCATGCTGGGTTGGGCTGAGCCCGTGAGCACGAAGCGGCCCGGCCGCCGGTCTTGGTCGACGATATGCCGGAGAAGAGGGAAGAGCTCGGGATATCTTTGCGACTCGTCAATAATCACCTGCTTTGGGTTGTCGGCGAAGAACCCTTCGGGGTCCGCAGTCAGGATGTTCCAATCCCGCGGCCTCTCCAAGTCCAGACAGCGCCACTTTGGGAGTTCGCCGCGCACCAGGGTGGTTTTTCCGCACTGACGCGGACCGATGACCATCACGACCGGGAATATGCGCCGAAGGAATGCCAGCCGAGTCCGGGCCAAGCGCCGCAACATGCTTGAATTATAGAACATGAACTTCTATATTGCAATGTGATTAAATAAACAGAAACAGTACCTGGTTTGACAAACGGGACAAACGGGGGATTTTGTTGGGGACTGTGGCGGGGTTCTGTGGGGCAAAAAATAAAAGCTGACGATGTTTTCGGCGTTCCGGCATCCTGGCGACATGGCGGGCGTTTGCGGCCTGCCGGAGGGTGGCGCAGGTAAATTGGGCGGCGGCGGGGAAGGAGATAGTCCGAAGCGCCCCGGAAGCAGTCTTCCGAGCGGAACGCCAAGGCGGATTTCGACGCGTTTTTCAAGGAAAAGCCTCGATAGAAATGATATGCTTTCGCGGCTCGCACATCGCGTCATATAGGAGATAAAATGAGATTGCTCACCGCCGTTTTCTTTTTGTTCACCTTCACCGCCCTTCCGGCCTTGGCGGCCGGCGCATCGAGCGCGCCTGCGCCGAAGGCGCCGAAAGCTGCGGCGAAACAGGCCCCCCAAGCCGCCCCCAGCACGGAAGAGGAGAAGACCCTCTACGCCCTCGGCTTGGTCGTCGGCCGGAATCTCGCGGCGTTCTCGCTGAGCGCCTCCGAAGTGGGCTTCGTCGAGCTCGGCTTGCGCGACGCCGCCCTCGGCAAGGAACCGCAGGTGGACCTCCAAGTCTACGGCCCCAAGCTCGAAGCTCTCAATCAGTCCCGCGTGGGCAAGAGTGCCGAGCGGGAGAAGACTAAGGCAAAAAGCTTCCTGGACAAGGCCGCCAAGGAGCCGGGCGCCTCGGTTTCATCCTCCGGATTGATCTACACGGACATCAAGGCCGGCACGGGCGACTCGCCCAAGCCGACCGACAAGGTCAAGGTCCACTACCACGGGACGCTCACCGATGGGAAGGTCTTCGACAGCTCCGTTCAGCGCGGCCAGCCCGCCGAGTTCCCCCTCAACGGGGTCATCCCCTGCTGGACGGAGGGCGTGCAGAAGATGAAGGTGGGCGGCAAGGCAAAATTGGTCTGCCCCTCCAAGATCGCCTACGGCGACACGGGGAGCCCGCCCGTCATCCCCGGCGGGGCGGCGCTCATCTTCGAAGTCGAGCTGCTCGATATCGTCAAGCCGCCCGCCGCGGCTCCCGCGAAGGATGCGCAGCCGAAAAAGAAGCCCTGAGGGCCGCGGGGCCCTTTCTAGTGTAGTGCGTCATATATCCCTTTACATATCCTCCCGTCGAAGAGCGAGCTTGATCGACGAGAGCAAATGTCAAGAAGCGTTGGACGCACTACACTAGCCGAAGAAATAAACGATAAAGGGGTCTTGACTTAACATAACTTAAGGATTGGGAATCAGCGCCTGGCTTGACAAACGGGACAAACGGGGGTTTTGTCGAAACCCGCGAGCTCTTGACAAATGCATATGTGGGATGCATACTAATATGTATGAGAACAACACTGATCCTGCGGGATGATATCCTAAAGCGGGCCGCGCAACTGGCCGGCTTGCATGAAAAGACCGCGCTGGTCCACGCCGGACTGGAAGCCTTGATCGAGAAGAAGGCTCGGGAGCGCCTTGCGGCGCTTGGCGGCTCCGAGCCGCATATCAAGAGAATTCGGCGGCGGCGGTGATACTCGTCGATACCTCCGTTTGGGTGGATCACCTAAGGAGCGGAGACTCAAAGCTGGCGGCCATGCTCGCCGAGGGCCTGGTGCTCATTCATCCGCTGGTGATCGAGGAATTGGCCTGCGGCAATATTTTGCGCCGCGTTGAATTGCTTGACCTTCTGCGCGCCCTGCCGAAAGCGCCGGCGGCATCGCATGAAGAGGCGCTTGAGTTTATCGCCGCTGAAAGGCTTTATGGGTCGGGACTAGGCGCGGTGGACGTTCATCTCATGGCTTCGGCGCGTCTTGGACATGCCAAGATATGGAGCCGGGATAAGGCTCTCCATCGGGCCGCGAAACGGCTCAATCTTCATCTACCGCCCCAACAACTGCCCCATTGAACCCCCGCTCAATGAATCTCCTATCGCGTCAATGCACGCCGGGTCAAATTTTTCCGCTGCCGCCCCAGGCATCGTGAAATATAGAAGGTGGCATTTTATTTTTCAAGGCCTCAAAAATGCGTTTGCGGGGAGCGCCCTTATTGGCGTCGCGCCGCCGCCACTTGCGGCTTAAGAAGGGCTTAAGGAGGGTTCTGAGGCGGATAAAAGCGGTTGATTTTCCAGGTATTTTCGGCTTCAGGAAATATTAAGTTGAATTCCTAAATTATTCCGGGTAAAAACATAACATTAGCTGGGGTTTTTATCTTCTGAACTATTCGATTCCCAGATGGGCCTTGCGGACTTGCGGGTTTGTGAACGCGCCGAGGGCCAAAAAAATTTCTTAACCGCCGATTATCGCGGCAACTTCCTACCTATAATCAGAACCTTGCTTCGCGAACACGGATTTCGTGTCCGCTGCGGAACCGATTTTGTCGAGAGCGCGGAAAAAGTAAAATGAGCGAATGTCTGACGCTCCTATGCGCCGCTTCGCGAAAGTGCTGACCTGGTCTCTGCTCGCCGCGTGCGCCGCCTCGGCTTTGTACCTGGCGTGGCTGCCCGACGTTTCCCAGCTTAAGGGAAAAAACCCTTCCACGACGGCCTACATCGAGCTGCGCCGGCGCCAGGCCCTCGCCAAAGGGAAAAAACTCGCCGTGCAGTGGACCTGGGTGGCTTGGGACGCCATCTCGGAGAATCTCAAGCACGCGGTGCTCACGGCCGAGGACGATTCCTTCTATAGGCATCACGGCGTGGCCTGGGACGCGGTGCGCGTGGCCCTCGAGCGCGACATCGCCGAACGCCGCCTGGCCTATGGGGGCAGCACCATCACCCAGCAGACGGCGCGCAACCTCTACCTCTCGCCTTCGAAAAACCCGCTGCGCAAGCTCAAGGAGGCGCTCATCGCCCGGAAGCTCGAGAAGGTCCTGGGCAAGCGCCGCATCTTCGAGATATACCTCAACATCGCGGAATGGGGCAAGGGCATCTTCGGCGCCGAGGCCGCAAGCCGGGCGTACTTCGGCAAGAGCGCCTCGGATCTCTCCGTGGACGAGGCCGTGGCCCTGGCCGTGGTCCTGCCCAGCCCGCGCCGTCACGACCCGGCCAAGCGCGGCCGCTACGTGGACCGCAACAGCCGGCGCATCATGGCCCGCATGCGCGCCTCGGGCCTTTTGACCGAGGAAGAAGAGGTCGGCATGGAGGAGGTCCTGGTCTCCACCGCGGCGGTCGCCGGCTCCATGGGCGCCGTGGAGGGCGTAGACCTCTCGAGCGCGACGCTCCCCGACCTCTCCCTTTCCACCGCCGCGGCCGCGCCTCGACAGTGACCTGTAAGGCGGGCTTAAGAAAGGCTTAAGGGGGTTTCTTAGGCGGCTAAAAGCGGTTGATTTTCCGGGTATTTTTGGCTTCAGGAATAATTAAGTTGAATTCTCAAAGTATACCGGGTAAAAACATATACCGTGTTGTAGTGTTTGTCCTTTTTGGCTAATTGATTCCCAGATAGGACTTGCGGACCTGCGGGTTTGTGAGCAAGCCGGCGGCTTCGCCCGACAAAACGACGCGCCCCGTCTCGAGCACATAGGCGCGGTGGGCGAGCTTGAGCGCGGCAAAGGCGTTTTGCTCCACCAGAAGTATCGTCACGCCTTCCGCGTTCAAATTCTTGATGACGGAAAATATCTGAGAGACTATCTTGGGCGCCAAGCCCAGGGACGGCTCATCCAGGAGAAGAAGCTTCGGACGCGCCATCAGCGCCCGGCCGATGGCGAGCATTTGCTGTTCCCCGCCGCTCAAAGTGCCTCCGAGCTGCCGCCGCCTTTCCTTTAGGATGGGAAATAATTGAAAGACATGCTCCAAATCCTTGCGGATTTCCAGGTCCGAATTTCGGGCATAGGCGCCCATTTCCAGGTTTTCCTCAACGGACATCCGCGGGAAAATGCGCCGGCCTTCCGGAACCTGCGAAATACCAAGGCGCACGATTTCGTGCGGGGCCGCGTCCGCGATGGAGCGTCCGTTGAAAAGAATCTCGCCCGCTTTGATTTTGTGGATCGCCGAAACGGCCATGAGCGTCGTGGTTTTTCCGGCGCCGTTGGCGCCGATGAGGGCGACGATTTCTCCCTCCCGGACCGCGAGAGTGACGTCCTTGAGGACCTCGATGGGGCCGTAAGCGCTGTGCACGCCGGATAGATCAAGCATCTTCTTTCCCCAAATAAGCTTCGATGACCTTGGGGTCGCATTGGATATCTTTTGGGGGGCCCTCGGCGATCTTGACGCCGTGGTCCAAAACCGCGATGCGGTCCGAGATTCCCATCACCAACTGCATGTGATGTTCGATCAAAAACACGGTGATTCCCTTGGCCCGTATCTGCCCGACGATCTCGATTAAACGCGACGTTTCGGCGGGATTCATGCCGGCGGCCGGCTCGTCGAGGCAAATTATGCTGGGGTCGGTCGCCAGAGCGCGCGCGATCTCCAGGCGCCTCTGGTCGCCGTAGGCCAGGTTGCGCGCCCAAACATCCGCCTTGCCTTCCAAGCCCACGAACCTCAGGTGTTCCATCGAGCGCGCGGCGATGCGCCTTTCCTCCCGGACCATGGACGGCGTTCGCAGGAGGGATTTTAGGATGCCGGAGCGGCTGCGGCAATGCATGCCCACCATGACGTTTTCCAGAGCCGTCATCTCGTGGAAAAGCCGTATGTTTTGAAAGGTTCTCGCGATGCCAAGAGAGGTGACGATATGGGGTTTGAGCCCGTCCACCGGCTGCCCCTGCAACAGAATGCTTCCCTCGGTCAGGCCGTAGATGCCGGTGACGCAGTTAAAAAGCGTCGTCTTGCCCGCGCCGTTGGGCCCGATAAGGCTGAAAATTTGGCCGGGCTCGATCTCAAAGCTGACGCGGTGGACCGCTTTGAGGCCTCCGAAATGCCGGCTGACGTTTTTGATCTCAAGCAACGGCATCCGTCTCCTCCTGCAGCTCTATTTTTCTTCGGGTGTTGGGCCAAAGCCCCTGCGGCCGCCAAATCATCATCAGGACCATCAAGCCTCCATAAATGAGAAGGCGGTAATTTTGAAACTCTGGAAAAAAGTCCCGGAGAAACCAGGGAATCATCTGCAGCACCACCGCTCCCAAGACGACGCCGGGAATGCTTCCCATGCCGCCCAGAACCACCATGCTCAAGACCAGGGCGGAGAGGTTGAAATCGAAAATTTCAGGGGCCAAAAATTTCTGCTTGGCGGCATAGAGCACGCCCGCCATGCCCGCCCAGACGGCGCTCAGCGTAAAAGCCGAGAGCTTGGCCCAAACCGTAGGGACGCCCGCCGCTTGGGCGGCCGTTTCGTCCTCACGGAGCGCCACCCACGCGCGGCCTATCCTGGAATTGGAGAGGCGCTGCATCGCCACGACCGACAAGGCGACCATCGCCAGAGCCAGAAAATAGTAGTGGATGCTTTCCACCGCAGCGGGCCAGCCGAAGAATCGGGGCGAGCCGATTTTCCGGGAATACGGCTCCAGGCCGAAGGAAATGAACACAGGCCGGCTGGGGCAGCCGAAAGTTCCTCCCGTCAGCCATTCCTCGTTCTTGATTATATACCGGATGGTTTCTCCCAGGCCTAGCGTGACGATCGCCAGATAATCGCCGCGCAGCCGCAGCGAAGGCAAGCCGACCACGAAGCCGACCAGCGCGGCCGCGGCCGCGCCGGCGACGAGGCCGCCCCAGAACGGCACTTGAAACTTGAGGGACAAAATGGCGAAGGCGTAGGCCCCGATGGCGTAGAAAGCGGCGTAGCCCAGCATGAAAAGCCCGGCCATGCCCAAGACGATGTTGAGCCCCAGGGCCAATAGCACCATGATCAAAGTGTCGGTGGCCAGGTTGATATACTTGGTTTGATGCCGCAGAAACAGCGGAGCGACGCACAAAAAGGCCGCAAGACCCCAGATTTGAAACCGCGGCGGTATCCGGCCGGAGGCCGCTTCCAACGCCGCCCAAAGCCCGCGGCACGGGACCACCGCCGCCCGGCGCAGGGCGTTCCAGCACCCTAGGGCCGCGGGGATCAGCGAGACGACGAGCGCCAATTTGAGGGCCGCCGCCGTTCCCAGCACCGGCCAAGTGAGCGCGCCGAGCCACGCCGCGGTTAAAAAAAAGCGACGGGACATTTGATCAGACCTTATCGGAAACCTGCTCGCCCAAGATTCCGCGAGGCAGGACGATGAGCACCAACAGGAGCACGATGAAGGAGTAGGCGTCCTTGTAGCCGGCGCCCAAAAACCAGATGCCGATGTTCTCGACGACTCCCAGAAGCACGCCTCCCAGCATGGCGCCCGGGATGTTGCCGATGCCGCCCAAAACGGCGGCCGTGAAGGCCTTCATGCCCATGATGTAGCCGTCGTTGAATTTGACCGCATGCACGTACATCGAGACCATGACGCCCGCCACCGCGGCCAAGGCGGAGCCCGCGATAAAGGTCGCGGAAATCACGCGGTCGACATCCACCCCGAGCAGCGAAGCCATGCGCCTGTCCTGCGAGGTGGCGCGCATGGCTTTTCCCATTTTGCTCCGATAAATATAAAGGTGCAGGCCCGCCATGCAGAGCAGGGAGGTCGCCAGAATGAAAACCTCCAAAAGACTGAACTCGGCGCCCGCGAAGGCCGAAAAGCGAGTCTCAGTCAGGCGGCGTCCGAATTCCATAGGAAACCCGCGGATGCCGCTTCCCTGAGCCACCATGACGTAGTTTTGGAGCAGGAAGGACATTCCGATGGCGGATATGAGCGGCGAGAGGACGGGCGCGTGGCGCAGAGGACGGTAAGCGATTCGTTCCAAAGTGAAGCCGTATCCGCCGCAAAACAGCATGGCCAGGACCAGCGCGCCCAGCAGGCAGACGACCGGCGAAAAATTAGCGAGATAATGCTGCGCGAAGGCCAGGGCCAAAATCCCGTGAAAGGCGCCGAGCATGTAAATTTCGCCGTGCGCGAAATTAATCATTCCCAGGATGCCGTAGACCATGCTGTAGCCCAAGGCCACTAAGGCATAAACGGCTCCGAGCGTCAATCCATTGACCAGGGCCTGTGTCATCGGTTTAAAATGGAAACTGCCGGCGCCATCGGTCGGGCGGCGCCGCGCAAAAAAAGGCGCGCGTTTTATTGCAAGGCGGCGAACTTTCCGTTGCGGACCTGCCACATCACGTAATAGGAGCCTTGGATATCCCCTTTACCGTCGAATCGAATGGTCCCGATGGAGCTTTCGTGCGGGCTGCGGCGGATCTCCTCGGACACCGCCTTTCCATCGGTGCCCTTGGCTCGAGCGATGGAGGCAAGCAGGATATTGGCCGCTTCGTAGGCATAAATCGAGTAGGCGCCCGCGGGCTTTTGATAGGTTTTGCGGTACTTTTCGAGAAAGCCTTTGGCGGCCGGGATCTTTTCGGGGTCGGGGCCGAACGTCACGTACGCGCCCTCAGCCGCTTCCTTGGCCGACTCGATGTATTGCTCGTTGATCACGCCGTCGCCGAACATCACGGCGGCCCGCAGGCCGAGTTCCCTGGCTTTGACGGTCAACGGCCCCGCCTGGTGGTATATCCCTCCGAAATACAGGAGGTCGGGGTCTTTCTTCTTGATTTCCTGCAGGTAAGGGTCGAAAAATTTTTCCTTGTCGTCAAAACCGTCGTAATACACGATCGCTTTGGCCCCCAGAGATTTCTCGATATTGCGCTTGAATTGGTCGGTCAGGCCGGCGCCGTAGGGGGTTCTGTCATGCAAAACGGCGACCTTCTTGACCTTCAATGTTTTGACGGCGTATTCCGCCGCCGTCCTGCCTTGGTCGTCGTCCCGGCCGCAGACGCGGAAAATATTGGCATATTTCCGGTCGGTGATGTCCGGGTTGGTGGCGGAGGGAGTGAGCATCGGCACGTTATTTTGGTGGTAAACCTCGGAGGCCGGTATCGTGCAGCCGCTGTTGAAGTGCCCGATGACCCCCGCGACGCCTTCGCTGACCAGCTCGTAAGCCGCCTGCGTGGCCTGATCGGGTTTGGCCTGGTCGTCGCGCTTGACGATCTTGATGCGCTTGCCCAAAACCCCGCCCCGCTCGTTCCATTCCTCGGCCGCCAGGGAAGCTCCGTACAACACCTCTTCGCCGAAGGCGGCTTGATCTCCCGTCATCGGGCCGGCCACGCCCAGGCGAATCGCGCCCGCGCCGCCCTTGGGACCGCAGGCGGCCGCGAAAGCCAGCGCCGCGACAAAAACGAATCCGGAAAAACCGCGCCAGGTGATATTCATTGTCTCGCCTCGCTGCGGCGCTCAAGCGCCGGCTCCGCTCTTTTTATGGCGGCGGAGTTCCCATTGTACCAAAAGGCTGCGTCAAAAAATGCAGGGAGCGGGGGGCCGGCGTTTTCAACTTGAGCGGCGGCAAGTCCGGCGGTCAGTCCGCGCGCCATTGGCGCTTCAGGTGGAGGACGCGGTGCGGCGGGGAACTTATGCGGCGGGCCGGCGAGAGTTAATTTGGAGGTTGGGGACGCCGCGACCGCGGACTGGGCGCGGTCGCGTGGTTTTCCGGCTACAGGGCGTCTGTATCGACGGCTTTGCAAAAATTCGACAGAAGCTTGAAATGACTCCCTTTGATCTTTTTGTAAATCCTGAGCGCTTGTTTCTCATCGTAAATGTGGGACGTCTTGTTCCTATCTTCCAGCATGTCGATCCAACCCTGCCCGTCTTTTATCAGATTGGCTTGATGGGCCTCCTTGACCACCATCCTCGGCGTGCCCGCCTCAATTCCGCCGAAGCTCAACAGCGCCTTGGCCAGTTTCCATGCCAGCTCGAAGCAAAACTCAAATCGCTGGATCGTGCCGTCGACGATGATGCTTCCCTTGGCCGTGTCCTCATTTAAGGCGGCCTTAAGCCTCTCCAAGGCCTTTTTATAATCGAGGTAAATCTCCTTAATCCTCTCGCGATTCATAGATCACCTTGCCTTGAGTCACTATCGCCCGGCGAAGCGCGGATTTGGCGACGGCGCCGAAATGAACTACGTCAAATTTCAGCGGAGTGCTTACCGATTCATCCAGCAGATGCTTCACCATGTTCGTGTCCTTGTCCGACCATGGTTTGGCGAAAATGGCTATGTCGATGTCGGATGTTTCCCGGGAAGTGGCGCTCGCGCGGGATCCGAAGAGAACGACTTTGTCCACATTTTTGTAGTTCAAGATGGTCTTGATGATTTCTTTTACAATTTCTCGATCAAGATCAATTTGTGGTTTTTGCATGGGAAATACCGCGATTCCGTCAGCGCCGGCCTCAGGTGAGTTTAGCACAAGAGTCGGATGAAATCAAAACCGCGCAGGGCCTTATCAGGGCGCTCAGATTTATCTAAAATATGCGGAACCAAGGAGGAGGAAACTATGGCGAAAGCGATTATGGAAACGAGCAAGGGAAAGATTCATCTGGAGCTCTTTGACAAAGACGCTCCCAACACGGTCAAGAATTTCGTCAAGCTGGCCGGAGACGGCTTCTACGACGGGCTGACATTCCACCGGGTAATCAAGAATTTCATGATCCAGGGGGGATGCCCTCTGGGCACCGGCACCGGCGGCCCTGGCTACAAGATCAAATGCGAGATCAACTCCCAAAAGCACTATCCGGGGACCCTGTCGATGGCCCACGCGGGCAAGGACACGGGCGGAAGCCAGTTTTTAATCACCCACATCGCGACCCCGCACTTGGACGGAGTGCACACCGTCTTCGGGCGCACGCTCGACATGGACGTCGTCAACGCCATCGTCAAGGGCGACGAGATCAAATCCATCGCCATCGAAAAATAAGCTGGTCAGCGGCCCCGGGGAAGGTATTGGATGGCGTTCCAAACCATGTCCATGGTTTCGGTCTTCAAGGGACTTCGGAACGCCTTTTCCGCCAACTGCTTGCCGAGCTGCTCCAGGCCGGCCTGAAGGGCTCCGGAGGCAGACAGCGCGCCGCTTGAGTTCACGCCCAGGCCTTCGTTCTCCCAGAGCGTCTCGCCCGTGGCGCAGTCCACCATTTTAAAGCGAGCCCGCGCCTTGCGGACGTTGAGAAAGCCCGTCGTTTGATAATTAAAATCCAGCAGTTCTCCGTAAATCACCGCCGGCGCGGAGAGCGCCGCGCCCAACTCGCGGGGCGTGACCGACTCCAACTGCCCGCCGTCGGTGATGCCAAGCTCCTTGAGTCTCGCGTCGACCTCCTCCAGCGGCAGCGTGCGGTAATTCTTTTTTTCAGAGAGCCGCCGGTCGAACCAGTAGCGCGCGACTTGGGGGCCGTCCAAGTCCGTGGTGTGGTTGTTCAAGGGCAAAACGGCGACGCGCTCGGGAGGCGTAAAACCCGTCTTGAGGTATTGCCGGGGACCCGCCGCGCAGCCGGCCGACGCCGCGCAGGCCAAGGCTGCGACTCCGGCGCCCCAAAGAAGACGCGCTTTCCGGCGGCTCATGAGGAGCGGAAATGCCAGGAGAGCTGCATCAAAAAGGTCTTGTAGCCGTCCTGACTTTTCTTGGCGGCGGCCTGCTGCCATAGGGTTCCCAACGAAAGATTCCACGGCATGAAGATGATGTCCGCGCCGAAGCTGGTGAGAGTGAAGGGCTCGATGTCCACCACCGAGTCTTTCACCAGAGTGTCGGTGCCGCGGTAACCGTTGTGGAAGGTGAAGGTCACCGTCCCGCGCTCGGCCACCATCACGGCGAAAGGCGCGATTTTGAAGGGCCCCAGGTTGACGGCGGCCTGGACTCCTCCCTGAAGTCCCATGAGGCCGGTCGTGGCCCTCGCTTCGAAGAGGGTCTTGGCGGCCGGCGTCACTCCCGCCACAGCGTGGTAGGGCGTCTGGATGAGGAGGCTGGAAATGGCCACGTTGGGCCCGCCGAAGAAAATCAAGCTCCCGGCGTGGCCGTTGGCTGGCTGAATCTCCAAGTTCATGCTCAAAGGCAGGCTGAAGCCGGTGAGCTTGCCTTTGCCGTCAATGACGGGCGTCCATACGCTGCCTGAGTATAAAAATGGAAGGGCGAAGCCCGGCATTTCCCCGTTCATGGCGAGGAAACCGATCTGTCCGTCCAGGGCCGCCGCCTCGCTGAAGGCCTTGCGGCCGATGACGTTTAAGCCGCCTCCCCGGAAGCTGAGTTGGTCGGCCGAAATAGTGAAGTAGCTGCCGGTAAGTTTATAATCGGCGCGGCCCGGCTCGAAATAAGGGTATGGAATCGGCGCCGGAGAGAGTTGAAAATTGGATTGCTGCGCCATCGCGCCGCCGCCGCAAAGCGTCAGCAGAACGCTTAAAGCCGCCGACAACGCCGCTCGATTTATTTTCATGATTGCCTCCATTACTCGACGCGACCCCTGACCGGGGCAAGGCCATTCTAGTGTAGTGATACCAACGCTTCTTTACATTTGGCGACCTTCGCCAAAATCTGTTCAACGGACGCGGTCCACGTAAAGATGCGTGGGTTCTGGTTATGATTGTCCAGGTACTCTTGGATGGCGGCGATCAACTCCGGCACGTTTTTGAAGATGCCGCGCCGGATGCGCTTGTCGGTGATTTCGCGGAACCAGCGCTCCACCATGTTGACCCAAGAACTGGAAGTTGGGATGAAGTGTAGATGGAACCGCGGATTTCGTTGCAGCCAGGATTTGACGCGCGGATGCTTATGGGTCGCGTAGTTGTCGGCGATGATGTGCAGATCGAACCCAGAAGGAGTCTCGCTATCGATCTTTTTGAGGAAGCGGATGAACTCTTGATGCCGATGGCGCGGCATACATTCGCCAATCACCTTGCCATCGAGCATGCTGAGAGCCGCGAACAAAGTAGTCGTGCCGTTGCGCTTGTAATCATGCGTCATCGTGCCGCAGCGCCCCTTCTTGATTGGTAAGCCTGGCTGGGTGCGATCGAGGGCTTGGATTTGGCTTTTCTCGTCGACACACAGGACAATGGATTTGTCCGGAGGATTGAGATAAGGCCCGACTACATCGTAGAGCTTCTCGATAAAATGTTTGTCGCGGCTGATCTTAAAAGTCTTGACCAAGTGCGGCTTGAGGTTATGCTGCTTCCATATTCGGTGAACTGTGGGTTGGCTGACGCCTTGGGCCTCGGCCATAGTTCGAGTGCTCCAGTGAGTTGCAGTGGGTGGTTTCGTGTGCAGAGTGGCTTCAACGATGGCTCGGACCTTGCTGTCGGAAATGGTCGGGATGCGGCCGGGGCGTGGAGCATCTTTCTCGAGTCCGGCCACTCGGAGGGCGAGGAATCGCTCTCGCCACAGTTGCACCGTTGGCCGAGAAATTCCCAACTGTTCCGCAATGTCTTGGCTGGTCACGCCGTTAGCAGCCATGGTGATGATATGCGCGCGCTGAATAACCCGTAATGGTTGGCTCTTCGCATGTGCCCACGCGGCCAAAGTGGACCGTTCTCCCGGGGACAAGAGGATGGGTGGAGCGAGGTGCATGATGCATATGATAGCTCTCGTCGAGGGTTATTGTCAAGTTAATTATGAATCACTACACTAGCACAAGGAATCGGCGGGTCTCAACGCGCGGCCAAGATTTTTGAATCGACGACGGCGCCGGCATGGGACCGGAGGTTAGGGCGTGTCGGGCGGGAGGAGTTCGACGCTCATGACCGGATGGATTTCCCAAACGGTGACGCGGTTGATTCCAAGGATGGGATCGGCCGGGTCGTACTCGGCCTCTTCATCGTGAAAAATATCGTAGTAAGTCCAGCCGCGAACTTTGACGCGCTGACCGCCTTCCGGCAAATGCATGTCCGGGTGGGCGTCGGCCCATTCGGGGGTGATCTCGATGTGGAGGTCGCCGACGTCAAAGGTGTAATCGCCGTCGATGGAGAACTTGGCGTAGTGGCGCGTCACCACGGCGGTGATCTCCACGCCGATCTGGACGTTGTGCTTGCCGGAGACGATGTCCTGCGCGGTGGTCGGCAGGTAGCTCGCGGGCTGGTGGAGCCTGTGCTTGGCCGCGAAGACCCGCAGCGGCCCTTGGGCGACGAACTCATCCACCGGGACGTCGGTTTTTAGAAAATCCTGGGTCTCGATGGACTCCGGAAGGACGAGGCGCTAATCGAGCATTTTTAAAAGCTGTTTTTTGGTCTTGGCTTTGTCGGCGATCCAGCGGATTTCATGGGCCAGCGCCCGGACCAACTCCGCGCCGTAAGGCTCGGCGTATTTTTTTTGCGGCAGGGAAACAAAAAGCTTGTTGAGACGCGCCAGCGCGGGGGCCAGTTGAGGATCGATGTTTCCGCTCTGCGCCAATCTCTCCTGGCGATCCAGGCCCTCTTTGGACAAGAAATCCAGGGATTGCTCCGCCTCTTCTTCCACGTCCACCTGGTCCGCCAGAGACTCGGCGATAAGCTTTAAGTCCTTTTGAAGGCGCCGTAAGTCGCGGCGATCCGCCGGCCGCGATTTAACGCCGTTTTGCGGCGCCGCGTCCGCGCCAAATGCCGCTGGAGAAAAGGAAAAAGCGAAAAGAAAGGCCGCAACCAAACCGAGAGCGCGATATTTCATCAATAACAGCCTAACATATTCGGAATTTGAGCCGCAATCGCCGGTTTTATGCCGTATTGCGGTCATCGGGACCATGAAAATTTTTAGTTTTTTTATGATGGACTCGGAAGGTTGGAACTGCCGCGGCCGTTTTTCTGTGGAGTCGCCGAATTATTAGCGGGAAGAAACACGGTGAAAGTCGTTCCGCGACCCACGGCGCTTTTGACTTCAATCGTTCCCTGGTGCCTCTCGATGATATCGTGAGTCAAAGCCAAGCCCAAGCCGGTGCCCTTTCCCACTTCCTTGGTGGTGAAAAACGGATTGAATATCTTGTCCCGAATTTCCTCCGGGATTCCGGCGCCGTTGTCTTCCACCTCCAGAACAATCCCGTGGCCGCTTGGGGCGGCGCCTTTTCGGGTGCGGATCACGATCCTGCCGCTTTGCGGCAGCGCGTCGATGGCGTTGTTGCAGAGATTGACGAGGGCTTGCTGGAGTTGATTGTTGTCGCCGTAGAACGGCTCCAGCGGCGCCAACTCCTTGACGATCTCCACGGATTTAAGCCGCGCCTGCGCCTCGACGATGCTGAGCGTGTCCTCCACGGTCTCATTGAGGTCGAACTCCATCATCTCGGGCTTGTTTTGCCTGGAAAAGGCGAGCAGGTTCTGCACCAGGTTCATGCAGCGCAGCGCCTCCCTTTCGATGGATTTCAACGGCAGCGAGAGCGCGTCGGAGTCCTTGATTCTTTTCGCGGCCGATTGGGCGAAACCCAGGATAAAATGGCGCTTGCCGCGACTGCGGCCAGAAGCACGGCTGGACGGGCTGTTTTTTGCGTCATGAGCCGTCCGGCGAGTCCGCGACGCGGGTCGCCGAATTTCCCTGGATCGCTTGCGCGGGCAGGATGACCCCCTTCACATTCGTCGGAGAGCGATGAACGGCCGGGCGCCGCCGGCGGTTTTTGGCGAATAATAGCAGATTTTCGATGAGCTCCTGAAGCTCGACGAGGCGGGCCCTGGCCAGCTTGTAGAGCTTGATTTTTCTAAGGCTGGGACGCAGTTGCGAGAGAGACTCCAGGGACAGCAAGCTGGCGCTGACGGGGCCTGTCAGTTCGCGTCCAAGCCTGGCAAGCGTTTCTTTTTGAAACCGTTCCACTTTTTCGAGTTTGGCGCGGGACGCCTCCAACTCCCGGAGCAGATTCTCGGCGCCGTCTAATTCGCCCGACAGGCGGCGCTTTTCAAAGCAGCGGGAGACCACGGATCGCAGAATCTCCGGGCGGATGGGTTTGACCAGATAGTCCCGGGCGCCGTTTTTTAGAACGGGGATGGCGGTCTCCAGGGCCGGATAGGCGGTCATCACGACCACGTCGGTCGAGGGCCATCTCCGCGCTATTTCCTCGGTCAATCTTTCGCCGTCGGCGGGCTCGGGCATGGCAAGGTCCGTCAGGACGAAATCGAAGTTTTCCGCCGCCATCTGCCGCAATGCTTCGCGGCTGTCGGCCGCGCTTTTGACGCGATATCCCATTTGGCATAAAGTTCTTTCACAGACTCTGAGGATGGCGGGTTCGTCGTCTACGATAAGGATATGGCCGGGCGCGTTCATTGCGAGCGCCCCTCGGCGGCTTGGGTCCGCGGCCGCCGCGAATCCTCCGGCGGCTCAGGACCGGCCGGCAGATCCACGATAAAAGCGGCGCCGGCTCCGGCTGTGCTTTCGACCCGGATCGTTCCTTGATGCTGCCGGAGAATTCCGTGGGAGGTGGACAGCCCCAGTCCCGTGCCTTTTCCGGCCGGTTTGGTGGTGAAATACGGGTCGAACACTTTTTTCAGATTTTCCGGCGAGATGCCGCAGCCGTTGTCCTCAAACCGTATAGAAATACGCCGGCCCTGCCGGCAGGCCTCTATTTTTAGGACGCCCCCGCTTTTGCCTTCCATCGCTTGGCGGGCGTTGGCGATGATGTTGAGGAAGACCTGCTCCAATTGGGAGGCGTCGCCCTGGATCGGCGGCAGGTCTTCCGGCACATGCTTTAAAATCTCGATGCGGGCCGATTGAAAATCGCGCTTAAACAGTTCCAAAGCCGGCGCCAGTATTTTTTCCAGAGGCGCCGCCGCCTCTCCGGGTGTTTTCTTTCGGCTGACCTGCAGGAGATTGCGGACGATTTTGCCGCAGCGCAGGCTCTGGTGCTGGATGCTCTGCAGATCATCGCGCTGTTCGGCGGTGAGGCCGCCGCTGTTGAGCAAAAGCTCCGCGAACCCCATGATGCCGGTCAAGGGGTTGTTGATTTCATGAGCCACTCCCGCGACCGCATGGCCCATGGCCGCCAATTTCTCGGTGTGGACAAGCTGATCCCGCATGCTCTGGATTTCCTGGATTTTTTCTTCCAGTTGGCGGCAGAGCTTGGCGTTGTGGAGCACTTGCGCGATTTGGGAGGCGAAAATGGCCGCGTGGCGGAGTTCGGAGGCGGTGAAGGGTTCTTCCATGCGCGTGCGGTTGGCGTTGAAGAAGCCCAAAACTTCTCCCTCCGCGCATAACGGAAAAACGATGGAAGAGCGTATGTCTTGAAGCAGGGGGGACCCAGCGAATTCCGGGTCCTTGTCCAACGGCCCCAAAATCATGCCGCCCGGTTTGGCCGGCGCCGCCGCTTGCGCCGCGCGCTTTCCCAGCGCCAGGCGGGCCATTTTCCGCCCATCCTCCTCGATACCGGCGGCCGCCGCCAGCGAGAGCCCGCCTTCCGGATCGACCGTCATAATTGAAGCGTCGTCGGCGCCGAGAATTCCGCTGGAAAACTTCGCCATGAGCGGAAGCAGCGTTTCGAGCTTGACGGACGCGGAGATCGCCTTGCTGGTTTCGTAGATTCCCAGAAGCGTCTTCAGGTCGTTTTTCTCCAGCGCTTGGTCGATAAGGGCCAGGAATTGTTCCAGCTTAAACGGCTTGAGCACAAAGTCATAGGCGCCTCTTTTCATGGCTCTGACGGCGGCCTCAATCGTTCCGTAGCCCGTGGACATGATGACTTCCACGTCCGGGTCTATCTTTTTAATCGCCTCCAGCATTTCGAGGCCGCCCATTTTGGGCATTCTGACGTCGCTGATCACGAGATGAAACTTCTCATTTTTGACCTTTTCCAGCGCCTCTTCGCCGTTGGCGGCGGTCGCCACCTGGTACTGGCGGGAGCCGAGTTCCGAGGAGAGAAGCTCGCGGATTCCAAGCTCGTCGTCAACCACCAAGATTTTTATTGGGTGCTCCATATTATTATCTCCTGCCGGTGCCGTCAAGCTATTCCACGGTTACCCTGGATATTTCCTCCACGGTGGTCAAGCCTTGGAACACCAGTTCCATCCCGCTTTCCCGCAGGGACTTCAGCCCCTGAGATTGGACAAGCTTGCGCAGGCTCTCCAGGTGCTCTCCGCAGTGGGTTTTTTGTTTGAGCTCCTCGGTCATGGTCAGCAGCTCAAAAATTCCTTGCCGGCCGCGGTAGCCGGTTTTTTGGCAATGCTCGCATCCAATGGGCCTGTAGAAAATCGCCTTGGAGACATCTTCCCGGTTCGGGAAGAGATTTTTCAAGGCCCGGACGGGGGGGCGGTATTGCTCTTTGCAGCGGGGACACAATAGCCGCACCAGACGCTGGGCCAATACCCCGATGATGGTGGAGGCCATCAAGTACGGCTCTATCCCCATATCCATCAGCCTGCCGAGGGCGCTGGGAGCATCGTTGGTATGCAGAGTGGACATCACCAGGTGCCCCGTCATGGCGGCCTTCATCGCCGTTTCCGCAGTTTCCTTGTCGCGAATTTCGCCGACCATAATCACGTCCGGGTCCTGCCGCAAGGCGGAGCGCAGGCCCGCGGCGAAGGTCAGGCCTATTTTAGGCTGCACTTGAACCTGGGTGATTCCCATCTCGTTGGAGTTGCCCGCCAGGAGCTCGTATTCGATGGGGTCCTCCAAAGTGATGACGTTTTTGAGGGGCGACTTGAGACGATTCAAGACCGCGTAAAGGGTGGTGGTTTTTCCGCTGCCTGTCGGGCCCGTGACCAATATAATTCCATAGGATCGCTCTATTAAAGATTCAAAGACGCTCTGCGCGCCGGGCTCAAAACCCAGGCGTTCCAGCCCCAAGGCCAAATCGGATTTATCGAGAATCCGGATCACCAACTTTTCCCCGTATTTGCCCGGCAAGGTGGAAATTCTTAGGTCAATATTCTTGTTCCCGTGCCGGAGGCTCGCCTGGCCGTCTTGAGGCAGCCGTTTTTCAGAGATGTCCATATTGGCCATGACCTTGATTCGAGAGGTCATGGCGGCCTGGGAGGACTTGGGAAACCCATGGATGGTCTGCAATACCCCGTCGACGCGAAACCTGGCGTAGAAGCCCTGCCTTTGAGGCTCCAGGTGGATGTCGCTGGCGCGCATCTCGACGGCAAGCTTAAAAAGCCTTTCCACCGACTGGACGGCATTGGGGTCGGAAGGATACGGGGAACCCGCGGCGGCGGGCGCGGCGGATTCCAACTTCAGAGCAGCGTAAACGGGATGCTCCGCTAAATCCATAAAATTCTGCCGCAGGATTTCGTTCAGTTCCGCCGCGGATATCGGGAAAATCTCCAGCTCATGGCCGGTCAATATTCGGATGTCATCCATGGCCGTAAGGTCCTTGGGTCTCACCATGGCCAGCCGGAGCTTGCCGTTGTTGAGGTCAACGGGCGCCAGGCAATGCCGCCGCATGGTCTCAAACGGGATGAGCTTCAAGAGCTCGGGGGCGATTTTGAAGGAAGATAAACCGGCGGCGTTCGTTTCGGAGGGCATATTCTATGGCGCGGAGCTCTTGTCCACGAACCGGGCGACGAGGTCCATCAGGCGCCGGTGATCGCAAGGCTTCGTCATGTACTCGTCCGCTCCGGATTCCCAGCCTCTGAGCTCCTCAATATGCTGGCTCCGGGCCGTCAAAAGCACCACCGGAATGGTCTTGGTCTTGGAGTCGGACTTCAGGCGCCGGCAGGCCTGCCACCCGTCCAACTTGGGCATCATGACGTCCAAGATGATGAGGTCCGGGGATAGATTCCGGGCTATTTCTATTCCCTCCTCGCCGTTGCCGGCCTCCGCCACCCGGTGGCCGGCCCGCTCAAGCCGGGCCCTGAGGATGTCGCGGTTGGACGTGTCGTCGTCAATGACCAGGATGTTGGCCATAATGCTCGGTTTCCTTTCCCATTGTGATGATGCTGAGAACTTTTTGGACGATCTCGCGGGGAACGCAGGGCTTTGAAATATAATCATCGCAGCCGGCGGCTTTGGCTTTGATTTCATCGCCTTGCAGGGCATGCGCCGTAAAGGCGAAGATAAAAGTGCGGGAAATCTCGGGAATCTGCCGTATGCGTTGGGTGGCTTCCCAGCCGCTTATCTTGGGCATGGAAAGGTCCATAAAAATTAGGCGGGGCCGCTCCTGGATCGCCGTATCGACGGCTTCCTGGCCGTCGGCGGCTTCAAGGACCTGGAAGCCCGCCGCCTCCAGAGCCGCCTTGAGAATCGAGCGATTGTCGTAATCGTCGTCGGCGATGAGGATTTTAGAGTTCACCGGACCTCCGCCAGCGTTTTTAATCGTTTCTTGACGGCGGTCAATATCTCCGGAAGATTCCTGGAGCCCTTTTGAACGACCAACTCGACCCGCTTTTGCAGATAATCCGTTTCCTGCGGGGTCAGGTGCTTGGCGGTCAAGACGATGGTCAGGACTTTCTTCAGGCGAGGTTCTTTGTCGATGGCTTCGATGATGTCGAAGCCGTTGATGCCCGGCATCATCAGGTCCAAAAACAAGATATCCGGGGGACTGCCGCCGGCGAGCTTGGCGAGAGCTTCCCTCCCGTCGGCGGCCGCCTCGACCGCGTAGCCTTCGGCGCTCAGGGTTTCGCGGATGTAGTCCGCGACCGCCGCCTCGTCATCCACGACCAAAATCGTCCGGGGCAACTGGCCGGGGGCCGGAGGTCTCGACTGGAGGCTGCGTTCCGCCGTCCGGAGCTTCTCCAGCAGTTCGCGCCGCTCAAAAGGCTTGACGATGTAGTCGTTGACGCCCAGGGCAAACCCGAGGCTCTTGTTGTCTAAAATGGAGACCATGATCACGGGAATGGAGCGCAGGTCCGGATCATTTTTCAAGACCTGCAGGACGGACCATCCGTCCCGGTGAGGCATCATGATGTCGAGGGTGATGGCGAAGGGCTTTCTTTCTCGGGCCATGGCGATGCCTTCCTCGCCCGTGAGGGCTCCCGCGAAGGCGTAGCCGGTGCCGTGCAGGCTGTCCCGGAGCAGCGCCAGGACCTCCGGATCGTCATCGATGGCCAAAAGCGTTTTGCCGTCTTTTCCATTGGAAGGCGCGGTTGAAATCGGCGCCGCCGGTTCCTTGGACCCTTGGCCCTCCCATGGCAGGTTGACGGTGAAGGTGGCGCCCGCCCCCGCCGCGCTTTCCACGCCGATGCTCCCGCCTAGAAGCTCCGCGAATTTTTGGCTGATGACCAGGCCCAATCCGGTCCCGCCGTATTCCCTTGTGGGCGAGGAGTCCAGTTGCTTGAATTCTTGGAATAAAAGAGGGATATCTTCCGCTTTAATTCCGATGCCCGTGTCCCGGACCCGAATGCGCGCTTGAGAGGTTTCCGCCACGCTCTCCGCCTCGATAAAAACGCCCCCCGAGCGGGTAAATTTTATGCCGTTGGTCACCAAATTGATGAGGATTTGCTTGACCTTTGTTCTGTCGCTTCGAAGGCGAATATCCTCCGGCATTTTCCACTCCAGGCGGAGCTGTTTGCCTTTGGCCAGGCACTCCATCATCCCGATCACCTCTTGGCCCAGTTCCCTTAGGCTGAAATCCTCCCGGTAAACGGGCATGCGGCCGGCCGCGACCTTCGAGAGGTCCAGGATGCTGTTGATGAGTTGAAGCAGGTTTTTTTCTGCCGCCTCGACCCTCTTTAAGGATTCCTCTTGTTTCGGCGTCACTTCCCCGTAGATGCGATCCAGTTGCAGGGAGGTGTAGCCCAATATCGCGTTCAAGGGCGTTCTCAGCTCATGGCTCATGTTGGCCAAAAATTCGGATTTAAAGCGGTTGATCTCCTCCAGTTCATCCACCTTGCAGTTCAAGCGGCGCTTTTCCAGGGCCCGCTCGATCAATCTTGTCAGATGGTCGATTTTGAAGGGCTTGGTAATGAAGTCGTAGGCGCCGCGCTTCATGCTCTCTACGGCGTTTTCGAGAGTGGCGTAGCCGGTCATCATGATCACTTCAATTTTAGAATCCACGTCTTTCAAAGCTTTCAAAGTATCCAGGCCGCCGCGCTTGGGCATCGTCACGTCCGAAACGACGACGTCAATATCTTTTCCCTGAGCCAGCCGGACCGCTTCCTCGCCGTTGGCGGCGCCGACGACCTGGTAGCCCCGGGTCTCCAATTCGTAGGCCATTAGCTCCCTGAATCCCACTTCGTCATCCACCACCAGCACTTTTGGGACAATGTTTTTGCCGGACGATGGGCGGACCGGCGCGACGTCCGCGGACTCGTGGTTGGAATTTAGCAGAGCCCCGATGCCGTTCGCAAATTGTTCCATTGTTTTCTCCAAACGACCTGTTTTCCCGTTGCGTCGTTTTCCTGCCGTACGCTTTTCATATTGATAGGGTAGCGGGCCGGGCTCTATGCCGGTTCAAGGTGTGTTTAAGTCTTGCTTAAGTCTAGAGGACTAGCGGGGATGGATCTATTCTTTGAACTTGTAGCCGTGTCCGAGAACGTTGACGATGCGCTTGCCGGCCTTCGGGCCCAATTTCTTGCGCAGGTGGAAGATGTGAACCTCGACCGTGCCGGGGTCATTATAATCGGCCGGATCGTAACCCCAGACGGTTTCCAAAAGATAGGGGATGCTGAGCACGCGCCCGCTCTGGTCGATCAAGTTGGCCAGAAGATCAAATTCCTTGCGCGTCAGGGAGATTGATTTTCCGTCCACCCGCGCCGTTCGCTCGGCCGGGTTCAGTTCGATGCCGGACTTTTTGAATGCGCTCTCCCGTTGGGGGGATGCGGCGTAGCGCTTCAAGACGGCCCGGATTCGGGCCAGGAGGATCGGAGGGAAAAACGGTTTCATGATATAGTCGTCCGCGCCGCCCTCAAAGCCCGCGAGGACGTCCTTGTCTGAAATCTTGGAGCCGGACATGATGATGACGGGAATCCGGCGGCTGAGAGCTTCCTTCTTGAGTATCCGGCACACGGCATGGCCGTCCAAGTCCGGCATATCGGCATCCACTAAAATGAGGTCAGGCAGCGCCTCGCGGGCCAAAGCAAGGCCGTCGGAGCCGTTGTCGGCCACAAGGACCTCGAAGGCGTTGCTTGCCAGAAATCTCCGGATGATCTTTAGAATCTTCGGGTCGTCATCGATGATCAGGATTTTGCTTTCCATGGATTTGACCGTAGTATAGTGAATTTTCCAGACGCCCCGCCAGAAAGCGCGGCCGGGGCGAAGGCGGAATCTCCAAAGAGGGGCTTTTGCTATAATGGTGGAATTAAAACCAAGGCAAAATGATGCGCAAACAATTCCTGAATTATTTCAAGAAAAACGCCCACCAAATCTTTCCCCCGATTTCCCTCGTTCCGCAGGGAGACGCGAGCTTGCTTTTCACCTCGGCCGGCATGGTGCCGTTTAAGCCCTATTTCTTGGGTCTCAAAAAGGGAGTCTCCAGGGCCGCGAGCTGCCAGAAGTGCCTGCGCACCACCGACATTGACCGCGTGGGGTTTACGCGCCGCCACCTGACTTTCTTCGAGATGCTCGGCAATTTCTCCTTCGGCGACTATTTCAAGGAGGACGCGGTCCGCATGGCGTGGGAGTTCCTGACCGTGGAAGCGGGCCTGGACGCGCGCAGGCTCCACGTCACCATATATAAGGAAGACGACGAGGCCTTCGGCATCTGGGAAAAGGTCTTGTCCGGGGCTGGACTTAAAGCGCGCATCACGCGCCTGGGCGAGGAGTCCAATTTCTGGACGATGGGCCCCACGGGGCCGTGCGGGCCATGCTCCGAGATTTATTTCGATTCGGGACCCGGCTCCGGCTGCGGACGGGCGGAGTGCGCCCCCGGCTGCGACTGCGACCGCTACATGGAGCTGTGGAATCTGGTGTTTACTCAGTTTGACCGCCAAGAGGACGGGAGCTTGGCGCCCCTTCCAAGAAAAAACATAGACACCGGCATGGGGCTTGAGCGGCTGGCGATGGTTTTAGAAAACAAGACGAGCCCGTTTGAGACCAGCTTCTTCGCTCCGCTGACGGAAAAAATTGCCGAGCTCACGGGCAAAACCCCAAAGGAAAAGGAGGCCTTTCGCATCATCGGCGACCATATGCGCTCGGCCGTCATGCTGCTGTCGGAGGGTTTGGTGCCCTCCAACGAAGGGCGAGGCTACATCCTGCGGCGGCTCATTCGCAGGGCGGTGCGCTACGGCCGGCTTTTGGGAAAGCGCGAGGCCTTTTTGCGCCAATTGGTGGCCCCGGTGGCGGAGATTTTCGAGGGGGCGTATCCCGAGATCAAGGCGGCGCGCTCCCAGGTGGAAATCGCCGCGGAAATGGAAGAAAAAGGTTTCTTAAATACTTTGGAGACGGGCGAGGCGGTGCTCAAGGAGCTTTTTGAAAAATATCCCAAGCATCTTCCAGGCGAAGTCGCCTTCCGGCTCTATGAGTCCTATGGATTTCCGTTGGAGCTGACCCGGGAGATCGCCGCGGCCGCGGGGCGCTCCATCGACGAGGCCGGTTTTCAAAAGGCGCAGAAAGACGCCCAGGAATTGGCGCGCGCCGGCTGGAAGGGCTCGGGAGTGACGGCCGTGGCGGCTTCGGCCGTGGCCCGGCTTGAAAAGTGGCAGGGGCTCAAAACGAAAAAAAAATGTTATGAGACGATGTCTTTGAAGGCGAAGGTTTTGGGAATAGCGGACCACAAGGCGCCCGATGATCCTCGCTATGAGACATTGGTGGTGCTGGACAGCACGCCCTTTTATCCCGAGGGCGGCGGACAGGTGGGCGATCGTGGAGTCATTGTCGGCGAGCGAGGGCGGATGCGCGTGAGGGACGCGCAGATGATGGAAAACGTCCTCATTCATCGGGGGGTCATGGAAGAGGGAACCATCGAGGCGGGCGAGACGGTGAGCGCCCAGGTGGACGAGACATCGCGCCGCTCGACGATGAATCATCACACCGCCACGCACCTTTTAAACGAAGCCCTTAGGCGGATTTTGGGGCGGCACGTGCGCCAGGCCGGTTCGTTGGTGG
Organism: Elusimicrobia bacterium RIFCSPLOWO2_12_FULL_59_9; assembly: GCA_001800185.1. GTDB lineage: Bacteria > Elusimicrobiota > Elusimicrobia > O2-12-FULL-59-9 > O2-12-FULL-59-9 > O2-12-FULL-59-9. The sequence goes on along the minus strand of MGUX01000167.1, from coordinate 29,700 downwards.
ATCCGGAGCATCTGCGTTTTGATTTCACCCATCCCAAGGCCCTGACTCCCGAGGAAATCGGAAAAATCGAGAGCATGGTCAACGAGATCATCGGCCAGGATTATCCGGTGTCTCCTCAGGAAAGGCCGGCGGGGGAGGTAGAGGAGCTTGGCGCGGTGACTTTGGTCGGAGAAAAATACGGGGATTGTCCGCGCTTTCTCTTGATCGGCGCCAAGGGCTGGGATGATCCCCGGGAGCGCTTCAGCTTGGAGCTCTGCGGCGGGACGCACGTGCAGCGCACCGGCGTCATCGGAGGCTTTAAAATTCCCCGCCAGTCTTCCGTCGCGGCCGGGGTGCGGCGCGTGGAGGCGGTGGCGGGCGCCAAGGTGGAAGAGTTCCGGCAGGAGCAGGAGCGCGTTTTGCGGGAGCGCGTCGCGGCGGCCAAGGCCAAAGAAGAGGAGCTCATAGGGGAGCTGCGGCGTCTTTCGCCGCAAGGGGCGGAGGAGGCGCTTAAATTCGCGGGAACAGACCAGGCGAAAGCCGGCGCCAAGGCCCAGGGCGGTTTTAAGGCGGATTTGGACGGCTACCAAGAGCGCGAAAAAAAGCTGCGTCTGGCGATAAAAAATATACAAGGAAAAAAACTATTAAAGGAAGCTGAAAAAGCCGGGGAAGAGCGCGAGCTTCACGGGGGGATACGGCTCTTGTCCCGGAAATTTGAGAACGCCGACGCCTCCCAATTGCGCGCCGTGGCCGATCGGTGGCGCAAATCGGAGAAAAAATCCGTCGTATTTCTGGCGAACCTGACGCCGCCTTCTTTTTCTTTCGTTCTCGGCCTGAGCCCCGACCTGGCCGGCCTGCAAGCCTCGGGCCTGGCCAAGCGCCTGGCTGAAAAATACAACGGCAGCGCCGGCGGCCGCCCCGATTTCGCCCAAGGCGGCGGCCAGCTAAGCGCCCCCTGGCAAGATTTGCTAGATTATTTAGCGGAAATCATAGAAAAAGGCGAGGGATAGATGGGGAAGTGGTCAGTGGTCAAGTGGTAAAGTGATCGAGTGGCAGGGGGGAAGTGGTAGAGTGGTAAAGTGGTAGAGTGGTAAAGTGGTAGAGTGGTACGGGGCGCTGCCACTGGTCAGCGCCGCGCAGGGCTCTATCCGGCGGCATGGCCCGCCGACCATAATGGGGTACAGGCACCGAGATATCTCGGTGCCGCCATAGGGGCGGTAGCCCCTTGGGGAGCATCCCTGCGATTTACCGTTGGAGCAGGGACCCTCAGGCCCGAGCGCGAAGCGCAAGGGTGCGACAGGGGCGCTCGTAGTGAAAAGGATATCACGGCAGCCTCCGAAGCTGCAAGTACAGGTTCGATTCCTGTCGGGCGCACTTCTTTTTAGCCGGAACGCGGGGATTTGATGCCCAAGAAGAAAATTCTAGTCATCGAGGACGAGCCGGACTACCAGCGGCTGTTCAAGACGATTCTCGCCGCGGAAGGCTACGGCGTCGTCCTGGCCGACAACGGGGAAGAGGGCTTGAAGCTTTTGGAAGAGACCTCTCCGGACCTGATTTTTTTGGACATCAACATGCCCAAAATGGACGGCTACGAGGTCTGTACCAAGATACGCTCCGGCGAGGTCCAGCCGAGAATTCCCATCATTTTCATCACGATTCGGTCCCAAGTGGAAGAAATCGTTCAGGGCCTGAAATTGGGCGCCGACGATTACATTTTAAAGCCGTTTTCTCCCGAAGAGGTGTTGGCGCGGGTGGCGGCGCTGCTTCGCAAGACTTCCGCATCCTGACCCTCAGGTTTATGGCCGGCAAAACCATCGCGATCATCGAGGACGACGACGACGTGCGGGACTTCCTCAAGTTCGTTTTGGGGCAGGCGGGATACTCGCCCCAGCTCTACGCGCGCTCCCAAGAAGTCGTCAAGGTGATGCCCTACGATCCTCCCGACTTGGTCATCATGGACGTGCATATGCCCGGCATCGACGGCTGGGGGCTTCTTAAAATTGTGAAGGCCGACGACAAGCTCAAAAACGTCCCCGTGATCATGTATTCGGGCGCATCCAGCGACAGCAACTACGCCGTGGAGGCGCTGCGCCTGGGCGCCGACGACTTCATCCGGAAGCCGTTTGAAAGGGATATCCTATTGGCCCGCATCGAGGCTTTGCTGCGCCGGCTCAATTGGCAGCAGGATGTCTTGGGGGGCAAGGATCTGCGCAGCGGCCCCATTTTGGTCAAGACCGGCGAGCACCGCGCTTGGATTTCCAACGCGGAGGTGCGCCTGGCGCCTATGGAATTTGAGCTGTTGGTCTGCCTTTTGGAAAACCAGGGCAAGGTGTTGACCCGCGGCTATCTGCAGAACTACGTCTGGAAGGATTCCGCGCCGTCTCCCGGGCGCACCGTCGACAAGCACATTGAAAACCTCCGCAAGAAAATGGGGGAGGCCGCCGCCCTCATCCGCACCATCCACGGCGTCGGCTACCGCTTCGACCTCAAAGACTCCGTCCGTTGACGGCTCCCGGCGGCGGGGCCTCCGCGCGAGCGGCGTTTGACCGCGTCGGAGGAACATGGTATTATTGAACTCCGATTTCAATAAGAATTAAATCCTTTGCCATGCATCGCTTCATTGTCCGCGCGTTTTTGACTTTCCTGATGCTGCCTGTCTTGTCCTCCGCCGCGCGGACGCAGGAGGCGGCCACCGGGCGGCGGGCGCAGGTGCAGCGCATCGTCTTTACGCTCAACATCGCGGCCAAGGAATACGGCCTTGGGGTCGCGGGCGGACGCGTCGTCAACCCCGGCGAATACGGCGAGGCCGTTGATTTCACGGCGGCGGCGGCGGCTCAGTACGAGCGCGCCGCCCAAGAGGCCGGGTTGAGCGCGGCCAAGAATTCGGCGCTCAAAAACGATTTCAAATTTCTCCAAGCCAAAGTCCGGGACAAAGAGGCGCCGGAAGACGTGCGGCGGCTCGCGGAGGGCCTGCGGGTTTCTCTTGAAAAATCCTTCGGCGTTTCGACCCACGCTCTTCCCATGAGCCGTCCCTCGCTCGACTCCGGGCGGCGGATTTACCTTCAAAACTGCGCGGCCTGCCATGGCGCGGCCGGAGACGGCAAGGGCCCGGCGGCGGCGGCTCTTCAGCCGCCGCCTCCGGCCTTCACCGAAAAAGATTTCATGCGCGCGGCTTCCCCGCTGAGCTTCTTCCAGACGGTGGCGGTCGGCGTGGGGGGAACCGCGATGGCTTCGTGGGCGGAGACTCTGAGCGAAAGCGAGCGCTGGGACGTGGTCGCCTACCTCTGGAGCTTCACCCTCTCTCCGCGGGACATCGAGAAGGCCGAAAAAATTTACGAGCGTGCGCGCGGGCGCTTGCCGGGGGAGTTCAAGAGCCTGAAATTCTGGGCTGAGCGAAGCGAGCTCGAAGCGTCCGCGCTCCTGACCGGGCGTCCGGAGGCGGGCCTCTCCGGCGAGGAAGCCGCGCTGCTGTCGGCTTATTGGCGCTCCGCGCGAAAGCTCGAAGCGGGAGGGGAGGGGGACTCCGCGCCGCAGGACGAAATCGTCTCCGTGATCGCGCAGGTGAAGGCTAGCCTCGCGGGCAGCTTGGAATTTTTTGATCGCGGCGCTTTCAAAGACTCCGCGGATGCCGCCCTGGAGGCGTATCTTCGCTACGAACGCATCGAAGCGCGGGCGGCCTCCAAGGCCCCGGAGGACAACCGCTACCTCGAGAGCGCTTTTCCGCTTTTGCGGGCCAAGCTGCTTCAAGCGGCGCCCCGCGCGGAAATCATAAATTCAAAAAGCGGGATAGAAGCGCGTTTGGATAGGCTGAGGCGCGCCCTCGATCGCTCATCATCGCCCGCCGTGGCGTTTTTGCAGTCCCTGACCATCATTCTTCGGGAGGGATTTGAGGCCATTCTCATTATCGCCGCGCTTATCGCGTACTTGAAGCGCGCGGGTCATGCGGACAAGCTGAGGACGGTTTACCGGGGAGCGGCCCTGGGCGTGGCGGCCTCGTTCGCGACCGCCTGGGCGGCGCAGAGATTTTTGCGGACTTCGGCCCTGAACCAGGAAAGCCTCGAAGGCGTGGTGATGCTGGCGGCGGCGGCCGTTCTGTTTTACGTTTCCTTTTGGCTTCTGGCCAAGGCGGAGGCGGAAAAATGGCGGTCCTTTATCCGCGGTCAACTGCAGGGAGCGCTCGGCTCCGGCAGCGCGGCGATGCTGGGCTTCGCCGCCTTTCTGGCCGTTTACCGGGAAGGTTTTGAGACGGTGCTTTTCTATCAGGCTCTCCTCGGTTTCGCCGCAGTCAATAAAGCGATCGTTTTGGCTGGTTTTTTGGCGGGCGCCGCGCTCCTGGCCGTTCTGTTTGTTTCTTTTTACCGCTTGGAAGTCAGGATTCCGATGCGGACGTTTTTTGTCGCGACCAGCGGCATGCTCTACGCCCTGGCTTTCTCCTTCATGGGCCGCGGACTGCATGAGCTTCAAGGAGCGGGCTGGGTTTCGCTTCACCCGTTTGTTTGGATGAGGGAACTGCCCTTCCTGGGCATTTATCCGACCTGGGAGACGTTGATGGGGCAGGCGCTTCTGGTTATGGCTCTTGCGGCGGGCTGGGCCTTCACGCGGCGCAAGGCGCTAAGTCCTGAAATGAGCGATCCAGATGGAAATCTCGTAGAGCAGGTAGGTGGGGACGATGAGGGCCAGTTGCGAAAAGAGATCGGGTCCCGGCGTCAAAACGGCGCTCACAATGGCGATGGCCAGCAGAGCGTGCCGGCGGTAATGGCGCAGCATCCAGGGCTCGACGACGCCCAAGCGGACCAAAATGAGAATTACGATGGGCAATTGAAACATCGCTCCGAAGCCGATGCATAGCCAGAAAATAAATCCCAGATAGTGGCTCGCCGAGATCATCGGCTTTAAAGAAGCTGTCCCGAATCCCAAAAGAAACTTAAGCGCCGCCGGAATCACCGCCCACCAGCCGAAAGCCGCGCCCGCAGCGAACAAAATCAGGGAAAAGGGAAGCATCCCGAAGATCGCGCGGCGCTCCGCGGCCGTCAGTCCCACGCCCACGAAACGGTAGACTTGGTAAAAGAACACGGGCACGCTGACGACCACGCCGATAAAAAAGGAGACTTTCAGGCGCACCAAAAAAGCCTCGGTAGGAGATAAAAAAAACAACTGACCGACGGGACGTATCAGCCATTCTAAAACCCCGTCCGCGAAGGCATAGCCGCCGGCCGTGCCGGCCAGAAGGGTGAGGAGAACCGCGATCAAGCGGCCGCGCAGGTCCTCCAGATGCTCAGTCAGCGGCTTGGGAGCGTCTTCCTGCATCTAGCCCGAAAACCGCAGTTGCGGTTCCTCCTGTGTCTGAGAATATTGTCCGGAAGCCGCTGCGGTTGCACCCTACGCAGAGCTTCGGGTACTAGCCGGGAGGCCCGTGGCCTCCAGCGTGCTTGCGCCCCAGGCGCCGGACAACCCCGTCGCTGTTTTACAGCGACGTCCCTGCGGGCGAATTCCAACCGTGGAATTCGGGTTAGCCGCCGATCTGGCACATGGTGCGGGGATTGGCCGACTCCACGGCGGCTCTTTCCAGCATGTGGTGGCGCGCAGGCTTGTTAAAAACGCACTCGATGATGCGGCGGCGCATTTCTTCGCCGGCGACCCCCTCCCGCAGCAGGCCCGCGAGGGAAACGCCGTTTTCTCCGTCCAGGCACGGCACCAAGACGCCCTTGGCCGAGAGGCGGACGCGGTTGCAGCCGTCGCAGAAATTATCGCTTAAGGCGCTGATAAAGCCCACCGTGCCCCGGCCGCCCGGCGACCTGAAGTATCGCGCCGGCCCGTGGCCCACGGGCCTTGAAGAGCCCTCCGCCGGGACGAGCGGGCCGGCTTTGGATTTCATCTCATCGAGAGGCGCCCACCGCGCCGTCGAAAAAAATCCGGTCTCCCCCATGGGCATCAACTCGATGAAGCGGATATGCAGGTTTCTTTCCCGGCTCAAGCGGACGAAATCGCCGATCTCATCATCGTTGACGCCGCGGGCGACGACCACGTTGATCTTCACCGGGTTGAGCCCGGCGCTCAGAGCCGCTTCGACGCCTTGGAGCACGGTCTGGAGGTCCCCGAACCGGGTGACGCTTTTAAAGCGCCCGGGGTCTAAAGTGTCCAGGCTGATGTTGACGCGCCGAACCCCCGCGTCTTTGAGCGCTCTCGCCGCCGGGGCGAGAAGCATGCCGTTGGTGGACATAGCCAAGTCCTTGAGGCCGTCCAACGCGGAGATTTTCGCGGCCAACTCCACGATGCCGGGACGCACCAAAGGCTCGCCGCCCGTCAGGCGGATTTTGCAAAAGCCCACGGCCAAAAAATGCCCGAGCAGCGTCAATAGCTCGTCGTCGGACAGGCCGTCCTTGAGTGGGCTAAAACCCTTAAACAGCTCCGGCAGGCAGTAGGCGCAGCGCAGATTGCAGCGGTCGGTGACGGAAACGCGAAGATAATCGATGCGGCGCCCCAGGGCGTCCACGAGCGATGGCGCGCCCGGCGGCTCACTGCGGATCGTTTTTATGGTCGGGCTCTTTGTCGGAATGGCTCTCTTCCTCCGGCTCCTGCATGGACTTCTTGAACGCCCGGATGGATTTCCCCAGACTTTGGGCAAGTTCCGGCAGACGCTTGGCCCCGAAAAGGAGCAGGGCGATCGCCAAAATGATTAAAAGTTCTCCCCAGCCGATATTGGGCAACATTGGGCCCTCCCCACAACCGGATAAGACTGCGCGTTTAAAGATATGTACCATATTCCGCCGCTCCCATTCCACCGAATTGCCCCGGGACTGAAAAACTTGCTACGCTGGAATACTTCTGAGAAAAAAAATGCGCCGTCAGAGCCATCCACTAAAAATTCTGGTCACCCGGCGGATTCCGGAGGCCAACTTGGCGCTTCTAAAGCGCCATTTTCGCTTGGACCTATACGCTCACAGCACGGCCATTCCGCGGCGGTTGCTTTTATCCCGCGTGCGCTCCGCCGACGGATTGCTTTGTCTCTTGACCGAGCGCGTCGACGCCGAGCTTTTGGCGGCGGCCCCGCGCCTGAAGATGGTCGCGACTTTTTCGGTGGGCTTAGACCACGTGGACCTGGCGGCCTGCACGGCGCGGGGCGTGCCGGTGACGCACACGCCCGGCGTGCTGACGGAAACCTGCGCCGATTTTACCTGGGCGCTCTTATTAGCGGCGGCACGCCGGGTGGTGGAGGGCGACCGCTTGATGCGCTCGGGAGGTTACGCAGGCTGGGACCCTCTCATGCTTTTGGGCACCGACGTGCACGGCAAAACCCTGGGACTCATCGGCTTTGGCCGCATCGGCCAAGCGGTGGCCCGCCGGGCGCTGGGCTTCGGCATGAAAATCGTTTATCACGATCTTTACCGGCCCGGCCGAGCCGTCGAAAAAGAGCTCAAGGCGCGCCATGCCGGGTTCCGCGAGCTCCTGAAAGTCTCCGATTTTGTTTCCGTTCATACCGACCTGGGTCCCGGCACGCGGCATCTCATCGGCCGCCGCGAGTTCGGACTGATGAAGCCCTCGGCCGTCTTGATCAACGCGGCCCGCGGCCCCATCGTGGACGAGGCGGCTTTGGTCGCGGCCCTGCGCTCGGGCCGAATCGGAGGCGCCGGGCTCGACGTTTACGAGCGCGAGCCCAAAATGGCGCCGGGGCTGGCCGCGCTCCCGAACGCGGTATTGGCGCCGCATTTAGCCAGCGCTTCGCTTGAGACGCGCTCGGAAATGGGCCGCTTGGCGGCGCAAAGCCTCGTGGATTTTCTGGCCTTGGGGCGGCGCCCCCTGCACCTAGCCAATCCTAAAGCTCTTAAGAGGTCATGAAGAAGGAGCTTTCCTATTTTCCCAAGCGGGACGCGGGCCGCAGAAATTACGCGGAGCGCGTGCGGCAGGTTTTTCAGGATTATTTGGCCCTGAAGGACCTCCGGCTCACCAAGCAAAGGGAGAAAATTCTGGACGTTTTTTTGAGCGCGGAGCGGCATCTAAGCCAGGACGACGTTTATCGCCTGCTCAAGAAGGACGGCCTCGGCCGGGTGACGGTATACCGCACGCTCAAGCTCCTGGAGGAATCCCGCTTGGCCGAGGGGGTCACGAGCTCCAGCGGGGAAACCCGCTTCGAGATTCAATTGGAGCGCCCCCACCACGACCACCTCATCTGCGTCCAGTGCGGATACATTAAGGAAATCCGTTGGCCGGAGATCGAAAAAATCCAGAAGCAGGTCTGCCGCAAGCTGGGTTTTTCCATCCTCTACCACCGCCACGAGCTTTTCGGCCGCTGCAAAGACTGCTCCCCCAAGCCCCCCGCCGCCGGCTCTTAGGGCCTAAGGACCCAAGAGTTCCTAGGACTTAAGACCTGCTTTCGCATAGGCCGTAGGGCTCATGTGGGCCGGCCGGCCGATGCGGTAAAATGTAAATCGATTCGGCTGTACTACGGAGGTGTATAAGGATGATTAAAAATAGAGTTTCCACATTTTGGACGCTTTTCGCGGGATTGGCGCTTTTCCTGGGTCTTTGTCAGGGGGCTTCCGCCCGCGTGATGGACCCGGAGCCGCGCGAGCGCAAAAGCGCCGTCGAACCGATTGAGGACATCAACGTCGATTTTGACCAGGCGGACCCCATCGGCCAACTCTTGGCCTCCCTCACCGCCAAGCCCAACGCCACCAACGAGGAGGTCGTCACCGTTCTTATGAACGCCGTGACGCAGAGCCGGCGGCGCCAGTCCTCCGCTGAAAACACCGAGGTTGCCGACGCCAGAGCGAGGCTTTTGGAGGAGATTGGCAAGCGGCAGGATCCGCGCGTTTTCGCGTTTTTGACGGCGCAGCTCAGCGATTTTTCAAACATATGGGGCGGGCCCATCTATCGGCCCGTGGCCGCGACCGCCGCCCAGGTGCTCGACCGCTACGATTCCGAGGCGGCCTTGCCGGTTTTCTTGAACCTGGTCCAAACGTCCAAGAACCAAGCCTTGAGGCGCGAGGTCATCGATATATTAGCCGGCCGCCAGGACGAGGGGGCCAAGGCGGCGGTGCGGGATATTTTAACGGCGGGCTCCGCCCGGGACAAAACCACGGTCGTGGAGGAGTGGTACCTGCAAATGGCGAGTTCGCAGACAAAAGCGGATCAAACCCGGACCTTGATTTCGCTCCTGCACTCCGAGACGGACCCTTCGCTTTTAAAAGCCATCGTGGACTTTTTGAGCCATCAATACAGGAACGCCGAAGCTAAGGACGCCCTCTTGGGCGTCATCCGGGTGAGGATCCCCAGCCACCCTCTCTACGGCTTGCGGGCCGAGGGCGCCGAGGGGCTCGCCTTTCTCGACGCGGTCGAAGCCATCCCCGACTTGGAGCGCTTAGCGAACGATCCCGATGACGCGGTGCATCTGGCGGCGCTGAAAGCCTTGCAGGACTTGGCCGGCGCCCAAGACCCTTTCAAGAAGGAGCCGGATCCCAAATACTAACCCGAATTCCCCAGTTGGGGAATTCGCCCGCAGGGCCGCCGCGGCGCAGCCGAGGCGGGGTTGTCCGGCGACGCAGGCGCAACCGCGGTTGCATAATTGACACAATGCTTTCAGATGGGACAGAGGCTGCAACCCCGGTTTTCGGACTAACCTCTTCAGCTTCGCTCCCCGGGTGTTCCGTCACCGTCAACAAGATAATATGCGGCCAGCGCAAGCGTGGTTCCCGTGTCGTCGCCTCCGGGCGCGCCCGTCCGTTTTGGGAGGCGCGCGGTGAAAGCCCACTTTGAGAAGTTATTGGCCCTGCTTGACGTTGAGCACG
>MGUX01000167.1:0-19901 GCA_001800185.1 Elusimicrobia bacterium RIFCSPLOWO2_12_FULL_59_9 | reverse complement strand
CGGTGCGCTAATCTTTGGGCAAGACGGTGACCGGTCTTCTGGTCGAAAAAGAGGACCTCGGCGTCGGCGGCTATCACCTGATCGTCCTTTACAAAAAGCGCGGCGCCGAGGAGCTCGCGCCCTTCCACGCCATGAACCAGGGGGACTTGGTCTCCCTCACTTTCCCGCCAGGCGGCGCCGTTCACCGCATGGACGGGACGCTTTACGACGTGGACGAGTACCGCGTGTCGGTGGCCGTCAACGACGAGCCTCCCCGGCCGCTTCCCTCCGGGCTTTACCAAATCGACATTTTAGGCAGCGACGCTACCCATCGCCGCATGAAAAAAGCTTTGGCGACGGTGGCTCAGGCCAAGAACCGAAGATCGGCCGAACTCAGGGACATTTTCTTCGGGCTGCGCGAGCCCTCCGCCGGCGAGAGCGAACCGGAGAATCTGAGATTTTTCAACGACAAATTAAATTTGTACCAGAAACAGGCGGTGCGCCGCGCCCTGGAGGCCGAGGACGCCGCGCTCATCCACGGGCCGCCGGGCACGGGCAAGACGACGGTGCTCGTTGAAATCATCCGCCAGACGGCGGCGCGCGGCGGCCGGGTTTTGGCCTCGGCCCCCAGCAACATTGCCGTCGACAACATTCTCGAGAAATTGCTGGTGTCCGGCCTGAAAGTGGTGCGCCTCGGCCATCCGGCGCGCACTTTGGAGTCGCTGCGCCACGCGACGCTTTCGGCGCAGATCGCCGAGCACGAGGAGCAGGAGACGGTGCAGGCTTTGAAGATGCACCGCGACCGGCTTTTGGAAAAATATTTTCACGCGGGCAAGCGCGCCCGGCATCTGTCCTGGGACGCGCAGGAAAACCTGCGCCGCGACGAAAAGCAGCTCTTGAAATCCGTGCAAAAAATCGAGCGTTCCCTGGAAAAAAAGATTTTAAACGAGGCCGACGTGACGTTCGTGACCCACGGCGGCATCGGCAGGCAGATCGGCAAAGGGGGGTTCGATCTGGTGGTCCTAGACGAAGCCTCTCAGGCCACCGAGCCGCTTTCCTGGATTCCCATCCTCCAGGGCCAGAAGGCGGTCTTTGCCGGGGATCTGATGCAGCTTCCGCCGACCATCCATTCCAAGCAGGCGGCGGAGGGTTTGGGGCTGACGCTCTTCGGCAGGCTTCAGAAGATCCTGCCGCAGCGTTTTCAGTCCATGCTCCGGATCCAATACCGGATGCACGAGACGATCATGGGCTTTTCCTCCAAGCAGTTCTACCACGATAAGCTCGAGGCTGATGAATCGGTGCGCCGGCACACGGCGGCCGGATTGCCGGGGGCATTGGAGACCCCCTTGACACGCTTCCCGCTGGCCTATATCGACACGGCCGGAACGGGCTACGAGGAGGAATGGAACGAGCTTTTAGAAAGCCGCGAAAACTCAGGCGAGGCCAAGTTGGCGGTGAAGCTCCTGCGCGAGATAGAGGCCGCCGGCGTGGACGCCCGCGACATCGCCGTGCTCACGCCCTACCTGGCGCAGGCCCGGCTGCTCAAGAACCTGGGCCGGGAGCCGGGCCTTGAGATCGGGACCATCGACAGCTTTCAGGGCCGCGAAAAAGAGGTCGTGATTTTGTGTCTGGTGCGCAGCAACGACAAGGGCGAGGTGGGTTTTTTGGGAGACATCCGCCGGATGAACGTGGCCATGACGCGGGCGCGCCGCCTTCTGGTCGTCATCGGCGACAGCGCCACCATCTGCCGCCACCGGTTTTACGAGCAGTTCGTCGATTACGCCGACGGTTTGGACGCCCACAAGAGCGCTTGGGAATATATAGAGACATAGGCGTCCGTTTTTTGGGTATAATAGGAGCGCTGACATGTCGACCGAAACCGCCGGACGAGCCAAAATCAAGGACGTAACTTTCGCCTTTCTGGACGTGGAAACCACGGGCCTCTCCAGCGGCGCGGACCGCATCTGCGAGGTGGCGGTGCTGCGCTCGCGCGGCGGAAAGAAAGTGGATTTTTTCAGCTCTTTGATCCATCCGGAGCGGGCTATCCCTCCGGAGGCGGAGAAGATTCACGGCATCAGCGACGCCATGGTCGCCTCCAGCCCGCCCTTCTTCGCCGTCGCCGGCCAACTTTACACCGCGTTGGAGGGCTCCGTCATCGTGTGCCATAACGCGCCTTTCGACATGGCCTTCGTCAAAGCGGAGCTGGAGCGCAGCGGCCTGGGGCTGCCCCCCAGCCCGGTGTTGGACACGCTGCTCATGGCCCGCCGCCATTTCCGTTTCGAAAGCAATCGTCTGGGGGCCATCGCCCGGCACTTGAAGATCGAAAGCGGCGGCTGGCACCGCGCCGGCCGCGACGTTGAAATCTTGTCGCTGGTATTTGAGAGCTTTCTCAAGGAGTTCGCCCAAAACGGCGCCGACACTCTGCAAGACCTGATGCTCCTCGGCCGTTGACCCGCCGCAGCGGCATTATCTGACCCGATGAAATCCTTTCCTCTCGGAAGCCGGCCCCGCCTCGAAGATTTGGCCCTCATCCGCGCCGGCGCTTTGAAAGCGTTTTTGCCCGCCCTCGCGCGCAACAAAATGCTTCGCAGCCGCCGGGTTCTTTTGCGCGTGGCCGCAGCGGAGACGGTCTACGGGATCAACACCGGCTTCGGGGAATTGGCCAACGTGCGCATTCCCTTCCGGCAATCGAGGGCCCTGCAGCGCAACGTGGTCTTGAGCCACGCCTGCGGCGTCGGGCCGTTGCTGGACGCATCCGAGGCGGCGGCCGTTCTTTTTTTAAGGGCCAACGAGCTTTCCAAGGGATATTCCGGCGTCCGCCCCAAGTTGGTGGAGGCTATGGCCGCGCTTTTCAACCGCGGCTATGCTCCGGCCATACCCAGCCGCGGCTCGGTCGGGGCCAGCGGCGATCTGGCGCCTCTCGCCCATGCCGCCTGCGTTCTTTTGGGCGAGGGCCGGGTGTCTCTGCGGGGCCGGTTCATGCCGGCCGGCCGGGCGCTGAAGGCTTGCGGCCTCAAGCCCTTGGAACTGGATATAAAGGAAGGGCTTTCTCTGGTCAACGGCACCCAGGCCATGCAGGCGGTCGGCGGCCTAGCTCTGCTTGACGCCGCTAGAGTGCTGGATGCGGCCACTTTGGCCGCCGTGATGTCCGTCGAGGCGCTTAAAGGCAGCCACCGGCCCTTCATCGCGGCGCTCAACCGCCTCAAGCCCCATCCAGGCCAGGTCCGGATCGCGCGCGCCTGCGAGATTTTGATGAAAGACAGCGGCATCCGGGCGTCCCACGAGGTGGGCGATCGCCGGGTTCAAGACGCTTACAGCCTGCGCTGCATCCCCCAGGTTCACGGCGCGGCGCACGACGCTCTCAGCTTCGCCCGCCGTACGGTGGAGACCGAGATGGCCAGCGTCACGGACAATCCCGTCGTCATCGGCGGCACGGTGGTTTCCGGGGGCAATTTTCACGGCCAAGCGCTGTCGATGGCTTTCGACCAGGCGGCCATCGCCCTGACGGTCTTAAGCGGCATCGCGGAGCGCCGGATTTTTCATCTGGTCAGCGATCATACCGGCATATTGCCTCCCTTTCTGGCGCGCCACCCCGGGTTGGAATCCGGCTGGATGCTGGCCCAAGTGACGGCCGCCGCGCTCGCATCGGAAAATAAAACTTTGGCCCATCCCGCCTCGGCCGACAGCATACCCACCTCCGGGCATAAGGAGGATTTTGTGAGCATGGGCATGTGGGCCGCGCTCAAATTGAAGCAGGTGGCGCAAAACGCGGCGACCATCGCGGCCCTGGAGCTGTTGGCCGCGGCCAGGGGCGTTGAATTTCACGCGCCGGTCAAACCCGGGCGCGGCGTTCAGGAGGGCTTGAGCCGGCTTCGCGGGCTTGTGCCCCGAAAAGAGGGCGACCGCAGCCTGAGCGCGGACATCGAGACGGTCAAAAAAGCGGTCTTGGATAATTTCTTCGCGATATGACGCCGTCCATACGAGCCCCGCGCGGGAGGCAGATGTCATGCAAAGGCTGGCATCAAGAAGCGGCCCTGCGCATGCTGATGAACAATCTCGACCCGGAGGTGGCCGAAAACCCGGACGAGCTTGTGGTCTACGGAGGCCGCGGCAAGGCCGTGCGCGATTGGCCGTGCTTTCACGCCACCGTGGCCGCGCTCCGGGATTTGGAAAACGACGAGACGCTTCTGATGCAGTCGGGAAAGCCGGTCGGCGTTTTCCGGACGCATCCCCACTCTCCCCGCGTGCTCATCGCCAACAGCAACTTGGTGGGCCGTTGGGCCACATGGGAGGAGTTCGACCGCCTGGAAAAATTGGGGCTGATGATGTACGGCCAAATGACGGCCGGAAGCTGGATATACATAGGGACTCAAGGGATATTGCAGGGAACCTATGAAACTTTCGCCGCGTGCGGCCGCAAGGAGTTCGGCGGCGGCTTATCGGGCAAACTCCTGGTCAGCGGCGGCCTCGGCGGCATGGGCGGCGCGCAGCCTTTGGCCGCGGTCATGAACGGCGCGGCGTTTCTGGGCGTGGAGGCCGACCCCGCGAGGATTGAAAAGAGGCTCAAAACGGGCTATCTCGACCGCGCGGAAACCTCCTTGGACCGGGCGCTTGAGATTGTGCTTGAGGCTAAAAAACAAAAGCGCGGGATTTCCGTGGGCCTGGCCGGCAATTGCGCGGAGATTCTTCCCGAGCTCTTGCGCCGCGGCGTCGAGGCGGATGTGGTGACGGATCAAACCTCGGCCCACGATCCCTTGAACGGCTATATTCCGAAGGGGTATTCGGTCGAGGAGGCCGCGGCGCTGCGAAAAAAAGATCCTCAGGTTTACGTCCGGGAGGCCATGGACTCCATCGCGCTTCACGTCGAGGCGATGCTGGCGTTCCGGAAAAAAGGCGCCGTGGTTTTTGATTACGGCAACAACATCCGCACGATGGCCCACCGCCACGGGGTCAAAAACGCCTACGATTTTCCCGGATTTGTTCCGGCCTATATCCGGCCCCTGTTTTGCGAGGGGCGGGGGCCATTCCGCTGGGCCGCGTTGTCGGGCGATCCGGCCGATATCGCCGCGACCGACCGCTTGGCCCTGGAGCTTTTTGCGGACAACGAATCCCTCCAGCGCTGGATTCGCCTGGCTTCCGAAAAGGTGCGCTTCCAAGGCCTTCCGGCCCGCATCTGCTGGCTGGGCTGCGGCGAAAGAGACCGTTTTGCCCTGGAGATCAACCGTCTGGTCCGGGAGGGGAAGATTTTGGCGCCGGTGGTGATCGGCCGGGATCATTTGGACTGCGGGTCGGTGGCCAGTCCCTACCGGGAGACGGAGGCCATGCGGGACGGCTCAGACGCGGTGGCCGATTGGCCCGTTTTAAACGCGCTTTTGGCGGCGTCCTCCGGGGCCTCCTGGGTTTCTTTTCATCACGGCGGCGGCGTGGGCATGGGTTACTCGCTGCATGCCGGGCAGGTGATCGTGGCCGACGGCAGCCGGGAGATGGACGTCCGGCTGGAGCGCGTGTTGAAAAACGATCCAGGCATCGGCGTCGTCCGCCACGCGGACGCTGGCTACGAGCGCGCGAGAGAAGTGGCCCGACAACAAGGCATTCAGATGCCTATGGAGAAGCGAGACAAGTTATCAAGTGGTCAAGTGGTCGAGTGATCGAGTGGTCGAGTGCTCAAGTGAGGTGAGTCAATATGGCTGATGATTTTTCATTCGACGTCGTTAGCAAGGTGGATCCGCAGGCGGTGGAAGACGCGGTGGCGGTGGCCAACAAGGAAATAACCAACCGCTACGATTTTCGCGGCAGCATCGCGCGCATCGACTTCAACAAGAAAGACCTGATATTGACGCTCTTTGCCGACAACGAAATGCAGCTTCGCAACGTGGCCGACCTGATGAAAGGACGCATGTCCAAGCGGGGGGTTCCGCTCAAGAATCTGGACTTCCAAAAGCTGGAGCCGGCCGAAAAGGCGACCGTTCGCCAGAGCGTGAAAGTGCTGCAAGGCATTGCCAAGGACAAGGCCAAGGAAATGGTCGCGGCCATCAAGAAATCGGGCCTGAAGGCTCAGGCGTCGATACAGGATGAGCAGCTCCGGGTCAGCTCCCGCTCCAAAGACGTCCTGCAAAGCTCCATCACCCTCCTCAAAGAAAAAGACTTCGGCCTAGACCTCCAATTCGTCAATTTCCGCTAAGAGACGAAATGGTAGCGTGGCAGGGGGAAAGTGATCAAGTGGTAGAGTGGTAAAAGTGGTCCGGTGGTCGAGTGGACGGTGCGCCGCCTGCTGGTCAGCGTCGCGCAGGGCGCGACTTAACAGAAGTTCCTTGGAGGAGAGGGTGACAGGCGCCTGCCTCGGCATGGCGCCGTCAGAGGGAGAACCAAGCCACTGGATTGGGTCTCCCATGAGGAGGGCCGCTCAGGTTCCTTTCGAAGCGCAGCGGAGCCGGAGCGGTCTTGAGACCCGAGCAGGCGCTGCCACTGGTTAGCGTCGCGCAGGGCCCGACAGGGTTGCAGAGGCTCATTTTTTCTATTATACTTTGCGTAACCGCTGGTTTTCCGGAGGGCCGGTCCAACGCCGGGCCCGCTGGAGCGGTTTGATATTGTGAAAAAATTTATTCTTTCAGACACTTTATGGGGCGCCGTCCTCAGCATCGTCGTGCTGGGGCTATTTTTTAACAACCATCCCGCCTTGGAATCGCTGGAGCTTAAGTTTTTCGATTTTCGCTCCAATCTGCGCTCGTCGGAGCCTTCCAACTCCGTGGCCTTGGTCACCATCGACGACGACAGCTTGGCCAAGCTGGGCCGCTGGCCCTGGCCGCGAGAAACCATCGCCGACATGATAAAACGGCTCGACGGCTACGGGGCCAAGGTGATCGGCCTCGATATTTTATTTTCGGAGCCCGAGAGCAGCCAAGGCTTGCAGGAGGTCGCCGCCTTGGGGGAAAAATTCAAGGAAGCGCTGGCCTCCGGCAAAATCGCGAGAACCCCGAAGGCCGACGAGCTGGCCAAGATGTTCGCGCTGTCCAAAGAAAAGCTGGACCAGGACTCGCATTTGGCCTACGCGATCGCCGCCTCCAGCAAAGTGGTGGTGCCGCTTTACTTTGATCTGGGCAAGGGCGTGGGCGCCGCGCCCAAACCGGCGCCGCCCGAGGTCGCCATTTCCACTTTGGAGACGGTCGCTTCCGAATACGGCTTAGGGGCCGTGGTGGAGGCCTCCGAGGCCACCTTCCCGCTTTTGCGCTTCGCCCAAGGGGCGGTCGGGGTGGGGCACGGCAACACCATGGCCGACGTGGACGGCGCTCTGAGGCGGGAGCTGGCGGCCATCCATTACGGCAACGACTTTTTCCCTTCCTTCTCCGCCGAGCTTGTGCGGCAATACCAAACGATTCCCCGCAACGAGATTTCTTTCAACTTGGAGGACCGCTTCTACCTCGGCAAGGCCGAGATTCCTTTAGACGGTCTCGGGAGCTTCATGCTCTCCTTTTACGGGCCGGAGGGGACGTTCACGCATTATTCTTTCTACGACGTCATGAACGAAAAGGTCCAGCCGGAGGCTTTCAAAGACAAGATCGTGATCATCGGCCCCACCGCCACCGGCATAGGGACCCAGTTTGTGACACCCGCTTCGGCCGCTTTTCCGGCGGTGGAGCTGGTGGCCACCGCCGTCGAGAACGTGCTCCAGCAGCGGTTCCTTTACCGCCCCGTTTGGGCGGATATGGCGGAGCTCATCCTCCTTTTGGTTTTCGCCCTTTACATCACCTTCGTTTTGCCCCGGCTCAAGGCCATGCTCGGCGCCCTGCTCTCCGGCGGATTGTTGGCGGGGGTCCTGACGGCCGGTATTTATCTTTTTGTGGCGTCTTCCCAGTGGATCAAGGCGGTCTATCCCGCTTTTCTTCTGGCTGCGGGCTACACCCTCATCATGACCAAGCGTTTCCTCGTCACGGAGAAAAAGAAGGAGCTCGTGGAGGCGTCCCAGATCGAAACCAACAAAATGCTCGGGCTCTCCTTCCAGGGACAAGGCATGCTCGACTTGGCGTTTGACAAATTCCGCGGCTGCCCGCTGGATGAGGGGATGCTGGACCTGCTCTACAATCTGGGCCTGGATTTTGAGCGCAAGCGCCAATACAACAAAGCCGTCTCCGTCTATGAGCACATGGCCCAGCTCAACCCCGTCTACAAGGGCATCGATCAAAAGATGGAGAACCTCAAAAAGGCCGCCGATGGCGCCGTGTTCGGCGGCGCGGTCGGCAAGAAGCAGGACGCGACCATCATGGTGGAGGGGGCCAGCCTGACCCCCACCTTGGGACGCTACGAGGTGATGAAAGAGCTCGGCCGCGGGGCGATGGGCATCGTCTACCTCGGGCGCGATCCAAAGATCAACCGCCAAGTGGCCATCAAGACCATGGCCCTGGATACGGATGTGGGGGAAAAGGAGCTCAAGGAGCTCAAAATGCGGTTTTTCCGCGAGGCGGAATCGGCGGGAAATCTCAACCATCCCAACATCGTGCGCATCTTCGACGCGGGCGAGGAGCACGACGTGTGCTTCATCGCCATGGAGCTGTTGTCAGGCGCCGACCTCAAGGAGCGCACCGCCAAGGATAAGCTTTTGCCGGTGGAGACGGTGCTTGAATACGTGGCCAAAACGGCCGATGCACTGGACTATGCCCATCAAAACGGCGTCGTTCACCGGGATATCAAGCCGGCCAACATCATGCTGCTGTCCGACGGCACCATCCGCGTGGCGGATTTCGGCATCGCGCGCATCGCGTCTTCCTCCAAGACGGCCACGGGCACGGTCATGGGAACCCCATCCTACATGAGCCCGGAGCAGGTGGCCGGTAAAAAGGTGGACGGCCGGGCCGACTTGTTCTCTTTGGGAGTGTCGCTGTTTGAGCTCTTGACCGGCGAAAAACCCTTTAAAGGCGGCGATTCCATCGGAACTCTCCTTTTTCAGATCGCGAGCGACCCCCATCCGGACATCATCTCCGTGCGGGCTGATCTGCCCGCCGGCATCCGCGCCGTGATCAACAAGGCTTTGACCAAAAAATCCGAGGACCGCTACCAGCGCGGGGCCGATATGGCGGCGGATTTGCGCGCCGTTAAAGACGGCAAAGAGCCGCCGGTGGCCATGGCCGATCCGAAAATCGCCGCGGCCTCCTCCGCGCCGGTCGCCGCCGCGGCGGTGTCCGCGCAGGCCGCCTCATCGGCCGGCGATTCGGACGCCACGATGCGCAGCTCTCCCGGCGACGGCTCGCCGGCTCCGGTTGAGACCGGCGTCGCGGATGAGACCATGCCGTTTACCCCTAAGGAAGATTTAAAATAGACATGGCATCGCTCAAGCTGAGTTTGGCCGCCAAGACGGATGTGGGCCGCAAGCGGGACAACAACGAGGACAGCATCGGGGCGGACGCCGATTTGGGCTTATTGATCGTGGCCGACGGCATGGGCGGGCATCAGGCCGGCGAGGTTGCCAGCCAGATCGCGGTGGACGTCGTCTTGAAGAATTTGCGCAGCATGGCCCAGTCGGAGCGCCCCAGCCTTCCCGAGGGCTCCGACCCGGCCCTCGCGCTTAAAACCAACCAACTGGCTTTCTGCGTCCGCATGGCCAATCAGGTCATTTTTGAGGCGGCGCACAAGTTTCCCAAAGACAGCGGCATGGGAACGACGCTCACCTCCCTGCTGCTTGATGGGGACCATTACGCGGTGGCCCACGTGGGAGACAGCCGCGCCTACGTGGTGCGTGAAGGCGCCATGCAGCAGATCAGCGACGATCATTCGCTCGTCATGGAGCAGGTGCGCAAAGGGCTCATCAGCCTGGAGCAGGCCGAAAAGTCCAACATGCAGAACATCCTGATCCGGGCGCTGGGGGTGGAATCGAAGGTCCAGGTGGACGTGGCCGAGCATCCGGCGATGGACGGAGACGTCGTGCTGCTATGCTCCGACGGGCTCAATAAAATGGTCTCCGATGAAGGGATTTTAAAGGCGGTCTTGGAGCAGAAGGAGCCTTTGGCGATCTGCAACCGGCTCATTGAGATGTCCAATCGCAACGGGGGCGTGGACAACGTCAGCGTCGCGGTCGGCCAGGTGCAGAGGACCAGCTCCCTGCAGGCGGTTAGAAACTTTTTTTTCGGGCTCAAAGCTCGTTAGGAATCAAACGCAATGGCTAAATTGCTCCTCAAATTCAACACCGCCGTCATCAAGGAAATTCCGATCAACAAAGACGTGCTGACGGTCGGCCGCAAGCCCGGAAACGACATCATCATCGACAGCGCGGCCATCTCCGGCAAGCACTGCAAGATTTTCCGTCAGGCGGGCAAGTATTTTGTCGAGGATCTGAAATCCACCAACGGCACCTTCGTCAACGACAAGAAAGTCCTATCCTCCGGGCTTCAGAATAACGACGTGATCGGCCTGGTGAAGCACTCCTTGGTTTTTATAGACGACACGCCCGTCGCTCCGGCCGGGCCTCCCCCCGACAACGACGCCACGATGGTGATTTCCGCCGCCAAGATTCCGGAAGTGGCCGCCGCAATTCCCGCCAAAGCCGCCGAAGACGTCAAGGTGGGCGTCGTCTCGATCACCAAGGGCATGGTGGCCGAGCCCGCCGAAATCGAGCTGACGACAATGTCGACTTACATCGGGAAGTCTGACCGCATGACCGTGCGCATCAAGGGGCTTTTCGCTCCCGACGTCGCCGCGATGATCACCCGGCGGGGTGATCAGTACGTTTTGGTGGCCGTCAAGGCGGGCTATCCGGTCGTCAACGGAGAGGCGGTCAACGGCCAGCGCCCGCTGCAAGACGGCGATGAGATCACGGTCGGCTCCACCTCGATGATTTTCTCTCTCCGCAAAAAGTAGCCCGCATCGATTCCCCGGATTTCCACGCGTCCTGCTCAGATGGAATGAAAAACCAACTCTTGATCGTCGGGGCGTCTCAAATCCTCACGCTACAAGGGCCCGGCCGCGTGCGCCGGGGCCCCGAAATGCGCCGCTTGTCCATCCTCGGCCCCAACGCGGCGGTTCTCATCGAGGGGGGCCTTATCGCTGCGGCCGGCGCCTACAGGCAAATCCGCCGGATGGCCCGGAGGGCGCGCGTGCTGGAGCTTCAAGGCGGCGTGCTGATGCCGGGGTTTGTGGACGCGCACACGCATCCCGTTTTCGCCGGGCCGCGCCTTCGGGATTTTTCGCTCAGGACCTCCGGCCTAGGCTACCGCGCGGTTTCGCGCCGCACCGGCGGCATTTGGAGCACCGTGGGCGGCGTGCGCCGCGCCGAGCCGGGACAGCTGGCGGAGCTGCTCGGCCAAAGAGCGCGGCTCTTTTTGGAGGCCGGCACCACGACCATCGAGGCCAAGAGCGGCTACGGACTGGACCTTGAAAACGAGCTCAAGATTTTGGAGGTCATAGGCCGGGTCGGCCGCCGCGGGCCCCTGGAGATCATCCCCACCTTCCTGGGGGCGCATGCGCCCCCTCCCGGAGGCCACCGGCAGGCGTACGTGCGCCTGCTGATTGAAAAGATGATTCCCGCGGTCTGCGGCAAAAAATTGGCGCGCTTTATCGACGTGTTCTGCGAGCGCGGATATTTTTCCGTGAAAGAATCCGAGAAAATTTTAAGAGCGGGCCTTGCGGCCGGGCTGGCGCCGCGCCTGCACGCCGAGCAGCTCTCCCGCCTCGGGGGCGCCCGCTTGGCGGCCAAACTGGGGGCGGCCTCGGCCGATCACTTAGATCATGCCGCGCCCGGCGACATGACGGCGCTCTCGCGCGCCGGCACGGCGGCGGTTCTGGCGCCGGCCTCCAATTATTTTTTGGGAGCCCGGAGCTGGCCGCCGGCGCGCGCGCTTATCGACGCCGGCGTCCCGGTGTGCTTGGCGAGCGATTTCAATCCCGGCAGCGCGCCCGTTTGGAACATGCAGTTTGTGATGTCGGTCGCCTGCACGCAGATGCGCATGAGCCCGGAGGAAGCGGTCACGGCCGCGACCGTCAACGGGGCCTATTGCCTGGGAGAGGGCCGCCGCCTGGGAAGTCTTGAGCCCGGCAAGCAGGCCGATCTGGCCCATATGGACGTGGACGATTACCGCGAAATCCCGTATTATTTCGGCGTCAACCATTGCCGCATGACGATCAAGCGAGGAAATATCGTTTACATAAAAAGATAGGAGAAATTATGGGGCAGATGCTTATCCAGTGCGTGCCGAATTTCAGCGAGGGCCGCGATGAGGCCAAAATCAGCGCGGTCGTGGAGGCGGCGCGCTCGGTCCCGGGCGTGATCGTGCTCGACGTGGAAAAGGACGCCGACCACAACCGCACGGTGCTTTCCTTCGCCGCGCCGCCTCAGGCGGCCGGGGAAGCGGCTTTCCGGGTGGCGCGCAAGGCCGCGGAGCTTATTGACTTAAACCACCACCGGGGCGAGCACCCGCGCATGGGGGCGGTGGACGTGATCCCCTTCGTTCCCCTCTTGCCGGGCAGCCTCGCGGAATGCGTCGAACTGGCGAAAAAATGCGGCGAGCGCATCGGGCGGGAGCTTCAGATTCCGGTGTACCTTTATGATCATGCCGCGCAGCGGCCGGAGCGCCGGAACCTGGCGGACGTCCGAAAGGGCCAATTCGAGGGCCTGCGTCTGGAAATCGGCAAAAACCCGGCGCGCGCCCCCGATTTCGGGCCCGAGCGCATCCATCCGACGGCCGGCGCCGTGGCGGTGGGGGCGCGGGAGCAGATCATTAATTTTAACGTGAACTTGGAGAGCCAGGACCAGGAGTGGGCCAAAAGCGCGGCTAAAAAAATCCGCACCTCCGGCGGAGGGTTGCCCGCGCTGCGGGCCAAAGAAATCTTTTTGAAGGCCAAAAATCAGGTGCAGATTTCAACCGTCCTGACCGACTATAAACGGACCTCTCTGGCCGCGGTTTTCGGCGCAGTCGAGAGCGAGGCCGCCGCTAAAAAAATACCGATCGCCGATACGGAGATCATCGGGCTGGCGCCGGCGGCGGCCCTGGTGGAGTTCGCGGCCGACAGGCTCAAGCTGCGGGGCTTTAATCCCGAAACGCAGATTCTGGAGCGCCAAATCGACAAGCTCCGGGGGGACGGCTGGGTCGAAGGCGTTTCAAAACTCATGCGGGCTTTGGCGGAGACGACGCCGACGCCGGGAGGCGGCAGCGCGGCGGCCGTCGCCGCCGGCATGGGGTGCGCGCTGGGAAGAATGGCGGTGGGCATCTCGATTGAGAGCTTCAAGAAAAAACCCGTCGCCGGCGCCGGCGACCGCATCGGCGAGTTGGGCAATAGGTGCGACGACCTGGCCGCCTTGGGCAACAACCTGGAACGCTGCGTCTTGGAGGATGCCCAAGCTTTCGAGGCGGTGATGGCCGCCTTCCGGATTCCCAAGGACAGGGAGGAGAGGACCGAGGGCATCCAGCACGCCTTCAAGCTGGCGGCCGAAACTCCGATTAAAACGGCGCGCCTGGCGTTGCGCGCCCTGCTGATATTGGCCGATGCCCAAAAGCATTGCGCCGGCTCCGTAACCTCCGACCTGAAGACCGGCAGGCATCTGTGCCGCGCCGGCATCTACGGCGCCATTGAAAACGTGAAAATCAACCTGGCGTCCATCAAGGATTTTGAGTTCGTCAAGCGCAAGCGCCGCGAGATGCAGGAGATATTGCAGGGGATTTGCGACTGACCTGAATTCCCCAGCGGGGAATTCGCCCGCAGGGCCGTCGCTGTAAAACAGCGACGGGGTTGTCCGGCGCCGCAGGCGCAACCGCAGTTGCAAAGTTTTGCACATTACTTTCAGGCGACGCAAAGGTTGCAACTGCGGTTTTCGGGTTGAGGGGTTTTTTCAACCGCCGGCGGCGTTGAGACTGCGGGAAACGGGGCGCTCCGCTTCCAAGACGTCGCGGATTTTGGCGGCCAAATCCGCGGGGGTAAAGGGCTTTTGAAGAAAGTCCGCGTTGTCGGCCGCCAAGCCCCTGTCCAGGACGGCGTGGTCGATGTGTCCGGACATATAAAGCACTTTCGCTTCTCCGCATAGAGGCCTGAGGCGCCGGATGAGGTCCGGCCCGTTCATTTGCGGAAGGACCATGTCGCAAAGAATTAGATCGATGTTCCCGGCGCGGCTCGCGCCGATTTCCAGCGCTTTCTCCGGATTTTCAGCCGTCAAAACGGTGTAGCCTTTTTCCGCCAGAGCGCGTTGCACCGCCTTTCGCAGATATTGGAAGTCTTCGACCACAAGAATCGTCTCGGCGCCGTTGAGCGAGCGGCTCCCGGCGACGGGGGGGGGTGAAGAGCTTTCTCCGATTTTGAGCTTTGGAAGGTAGATTTTAAAAACGGTTCCCCGCCCCGGTTCGCTTTCAACCGTGATATGGCCTCCGCTTTGTAAAACGATGCCGTGAATGGTGGCGAGGCCGAGGCCCGTGCCCTTTCCCGGCTCTTTCGTGGTGAAAAAAGGCTCGAAAAGGTGCGCGCGGACGCTTTCCTCCATGCCGCTGCCCGTATCGCTGATCTCCAATACGACGTATTTTCCGGGAGGGATGGCGCCGTGAGAATGTCTTTGGGTTTGAGCGAACTCGGCCTCGGCGGTTTTAATCGTAAGGTCGCCGCCCTGGGGCATGGCGTCGCGGGCGTTGACGGCGAGGTTCATGACCACCTGCTCCATTTGGCCTTTGTCGGCCCAGATTTTGCCGCAGGTTTTGGCGGGTTTGAAAATCAGCCGGATGTCCTCGCCGATGAGCCGGCGCAGCATCTGGTGGCAATCGGCGAGAATTAAGTTGATATCCAGCGCGGCCGGCAAAAGAATCTGCTTGCGGCTGAAGGCCAGAAGCTGGCGCGTCAAGGATTGGGCGCGCTCATAGGCTTTTTGAATTTCCTCGACGTCCGAGCGCCTGGGATCATCGGGGTTGAAGCTTTCCAGAAGAAAGGCGCTGTAGGACGAAATAACCATCAAGAGATTATTGAAATCATGCGCCACGCCGCCGGCCAACCGTCCCACGGCCTCCATTTTTTGCGCCTGCATGAACTGTCTCTCCAGGGCCTTGCGCTCGCTGACGTCTAAAAAAGTGCCGAGGATGGCGGGCTTGCCGTCAAGCATGGTGCGGTTGCCCAAAATTTCAAGTTCCACCGGCTTCCCATCCTTGCGCACCGCTCCGGCGTTGTAGTGCACGCTGGAGGCCTCGCCCTCAATGCGCTTTCGGATATTTTCCTGGACTGTGCCGCGGTCGGGGGGGGCGACCACATCCGTGACCGACGCCAACGACCGGATTTCCTCCAGAGAGTACCCCAGCGTCTTTAACCCCTTGGGGTTCATATAGATAAACTTTCCATCCCGGATGATGTAGACGCCGACGAGGGATTGTTCGACCAGGCTGCGGAACCGGTTTTCGGAGGCGCGCAGAGCCTCGCGCGCTTTGTCCTTTTCGGCCCGACATCGAAGCGCTCGGATGCCGTAACATAAATCGCCGGTGATTTGAGAAAGCAATTCCATATCCGTCTCGTCCCATGGGCGGAGTCCTTCGGTGCAGACGTTGAGCGCGCCCAGAGGCTTCGCGTCCAAGGTTAATACCAGGGAAATATAGCAGGGCAGTTCGACGGCCGCCGCCGGGGCGCCGGTAATTTCCGATTCCGCCTGCAGGCACTTCGCGCCGCGCCCCCACAGCTCTTGGGCGCCCCGCAAGCAAGGCTCAAGGTTTCCCGCTTGGGCCATCAGGCGGGGTTCTCCGTCCGGATTTTCCTCCGCGTACCAGACCCAGGCGGCGGGATAACCTCCCGTCTCCACCAGGATGGAGCACAGCGCGTTGAGCAGCGATTGCTCGCTTTCGCTGCGCGCCATGGTTTGGTTGAACCGGCTCAGGCATTGGAGGGAACGGTTCGCTCCGGCCAAATCCTGTTCGGATTTCTTCTGCCGCGTGATGATGCGCTCCAGGAAAAAAACCGCCAGAAAAATCAGGACGCTGATCAATAGTCCCAGCAAGCGGCGGTCGTGACCCGTTATCGGGATCAACCAATTTGGGCTGTGCGGAAAAAGGGCCGGCAGCTGGTGCGCCACCATCAGCGCCAGGGTCAACGTAAGGAAGCCGATGCGCCAATCGCGGATGCGGCGAAACAAGACGACGGACCAGGCGATGGCGATGAGGCAGATGAGCGTCGAAGCGGCTATGATATGGTTCATCTTGAACCCCCTTTCCCTCCCTATAATTATGCCGGGAATGCGCCGATGTTTTTGCGCGTTTTTGCCTCTTTTTTGCATCTCTCGCAGTCGATTTCAGGCCAATGCAGGGCTGGTCTATCAATGGGTGGAACAAATCCAACTTGTCTCCGCCTACAGCGTCCTGGCCGGGGCGGCGTGGCGCTTCGACCCTTGATCGCGGACGCCCGGCCGGATTTAATATACTAAGCCGTCATGCTTGGAAGACTGATCCAGCCGGATCTTGAAGATTTGATCGCCCATCGCAACTTTTCCGCGCTGCGCGAGGCATTCTCGGAGCTCTCAGCCCCGGACATTTCCGACATCATCACGGACCTGCCCAAGGAAGACCAGGCGGTCGTGTTCCGCCTGCTGCCCAGGAAGCTGGCCGCCGAGGTATTCGAGTATTTGAAATTTCCGGAGCAGGAACGCCTCCTGCGTTCCTTGGCCGACGAGCAGGCCGCCGAAATTCTAAACACCGTCTCCGCCGACGACCGCACGGCTTTCCTGGAGGAGCTCCCGGCCGAGGCGACCAAACACCTCTTAAGCCTCTTGTCGCCGCCGGAGCGCGAGCGCGCACGGCGCCTTCTGGGTTATCCGGAGGGCAGCGTGGGGCGGCTGATGACGCCGGATTACCTCGCCATCCGGGAGAGCTGGCGGGTTTCCGACGTCCTCGAGCATGTGCGGCGAAACGGCCATGACAGCGAGACCCTTAACGTTCTCTACGTGGTGGACTCGGCCGGCCGGCTCATCGACGACCTCAGAGTTCGGGAGTTTCTTCTGGCGCCGCTGGAAAAACCGGTCGCCGAGCTGATGACCCGCCAATTCGAGACCCTGAAGGCCGCCGATGATCAGCGCACGGCCGTCGCGGCCTTCCGCCGCCTGGAGCGCGTCGCCCTGCCCGTCATCGACTCCGAGGGCGTGCTGGTCGGCATCGTGACCATCGACGACGTCCTTCAGGTGGCCGAACAGAAGGCCACGGAGGACTTCCAGCGCTTCGGCGCCACGGCGGTTTTTGAGGAGCCTTACCTGAAAATCGCCCTATCCAAAATAATCGGCAAACGGGCCGGCTGGCTCATCATCCTGTTTCTGGGCGAGCTTTTTACGGCCACCGCGATGGGGTATTTTGAGAAGGAGATCGCCCGCGCCGTGGTGCTGGCGCTTTTTATTCCCCTGATCATCTCCAGCGGGGGAAATTCCGGCTCGCAGGCGTCCACGTTGGTCGTGCGGGCGCTGGCGCTCGGCGAGATATCGCCGGGCGATTGGTTTAAAATCGTGCGCCGGGAGACGATCTGCGGGCTGGCTCTGGGCATGATCCTCGGCGCCATAGGATTTTTGCGCATCTCCATTTGGTCCGCGTTTTTCAACTTGTACGGGCCGCATTGGTTTTGGGTCGCCGTGACGGTGGGCTTGGCCCTGACGGGGGTCGTGCTTTGGGGCTCGCTGGTCGGCTCCGTTCTGCCGCTGGCCATCAAAAAGCTGGGCGGCGATCCGGCGGTCTCATCGGCGCCTTTTGTGGCGACGATGGTGGACGTCACGGGACTGATCGTGTATTTTTCGGTGGCGGCCTTCGTGCTTCGGGGAACTCTCTTATGAGCTCAGGGCGCGGCGGGAGGCAGCGCCTCTTCAAGAACGCGGCTCCCCTTGGCGGGAGGATAGTCCACGCCGAGCAGGACTCCCAAAGTGGGCGCAAGGTCGGCGACCAGAGCGCGGTCTTTAAACGTTTTGTTGGCGATGCCGGGTCCCCAGAAAAAGAGGGGAACATGCGTATCGTAGGGGTAGGGCGAGCCGTGGCTGGTGCCCTTGGGATAGTCGCTCAAGTAGACGTACTGTTTGGGCTGCAGGAGTATGTCGCCGGAGACTGCGGGCAGGAAACTGCGGGCATAGGCGGCGGCGTAAGGATTGCCGGGCAGGCGGCCCAAGAGCAGGTCGAGGGAGGTATAGGCTTCCTCGATGGCGGGCTGGCTTTTGGCCAGCGCCGCCGTCTTCATTAAAAAGTCTCCCCAATCCAAATTAAGTTTTCCGGCCATTGCCCGGTTTAGATACAGGTTGGGCATGTCCAGGGATAATATCCATTTTTCTTTTGAGCCCTGGGGAAGGGGCCAGAGCTTCTGCATTTCGTCTTCCAGGACGCCCGCAAATTCCATGACGCCCACTCTCCGGGCGCCCGGAATTCCTTGTTTTTGAAGCTCCTCGACCAACGGCAGCACGCCGTGGTCGGCGGTCAGGGCCAGATAAAACCTCTCTTTACCCACCCGGCTTTCCAAAAAAGACAATAGATCGGCCAGCGCAAGATCCAAGGCGAGAATCTCTTTTTTCATTTCCGGACCGTCGGGGCCGAAGCTGTGGCCGACATAATCCATGACGGAGAAACTGACGGTCAAAATGTCCGTATCGGCGTCCGAGCCCAGATCGTATTCCTTAACGGCCTTTTGGGCCAAGTCCGCCAGCAGCTGGTCGCCGTAAGGGTCCAAGATCAGGGATTGGAAGTAATCCTTGGCTTTTTGGTCGGTAGGGACTTTAAGGAATTGCGCGTTGAACTTCTCCACCCATTCGGGCGTTTTGGGGGCATAGTAGGAGCTGGTCCTGAATTTTCCGTCGCTCTTCTCGTACCACAACGCCAAGTCGGCCTTTTTGCCGCCCATCAATATGGCGCCGCGGTCTTTAAGCGAGAGTGCGACGACCTTGGATTTGCCGTTTTTGGCCTTCAGGGCGTCGGCCAAGTTGTAGCGCAAAAAGTTCTCCGGGCCTTTCCCGAAGACGGAATCGTCGATGTTTTCCGTGATTTTTCCGGTTGAGGGATTGAACCACTTATTTCCGACGATGCCCATCTGGGAAGGATAGCGGCCGGACATGATGACGGCATGCCCGGGCGCGGTCTCGGTCGGAACGTGGGCGTGGTGGGCGTCGGAAAACCAGGCGCCTTCCTCCAGCAGCCTTTTGAAGCCGCCCGTGAACTCGCCGCGGAAGCGCTCCAGATAATCTCCGCGCATTTGGTCGACGCTGATGACGACCAAAAGCCTCGGCGGGACGCGCTCCGCACGGGCCGGCGGCGCGGCCAGAAAAAGCCCAAGAAGGCCGGCCGCGATTCCGGACAAGGCGTTAAAGCAGGTTTTTTTCATGGGGTTGACTCAGGAGTGCTTGACGACGATTGTTTCAAGCGTCTTGGCGACGTCCTCGCATTTGTCGATGGCGCGTTCGGTCACCTCGTAAATTTCCTTGAACTTGATGACTTCCATCGGTTCCGGGTTGTTTTGAAACAGCTTTCCGAGCGCGATGGCCAGCAGGTGATCGCCGGAGTTTTCGAGGCGGTTGATCTCTATGCAGTAGTCCAATATGCGGCTGAAGCGCTTCATGTCCCGGAGGCTGGAGACCGCCTTTTTCACGGCACGGGCGGATTCCTCCAAGACCTCCACCAGGTCGATAAGCTCTTTGGGGATGGAATGGATTTTGTAAAGGCTCATCCGGGAAGCGATGCTCTGGATCAGATCGATGATGTCGTCGAGCTCGTTGGTGAGCTCATGGATGTCTTCCCGGTCGATGGGCGTGACAAAAGTGCGGTTGAGCTTGCTGAAAAGCTCGTGCGTTCCGATATCAGCCTCGTGCTCCAAATCTTGCAGCTTGGCTATTTTAGGGCTTTTGGAATCCCAGTTCTTGACGAGATCCAAAAAGGTCGAGGCGGTCTCGCACACGAGGTCGGTTTGTTGATCGAAGAGAGTGAAGAAGACGTCTTCTTTGGGCATGAGGGAAAAAGCCATGGGCGGATTCTCCT
>MGUX01000166.1 GCA_001800185.1 Elusimicrobia bacterium RIFCSPLOWO2_12_FULL_59_9 | reverse complement strand
GCCGCAGAGACTGCGAGTCGCCGAGAGTCGCCGCCGCCAGATTCTCCGCGTGGATGCGGATGACGGCGAGGTCGGTATGTGGATCGCTGCCCACGAGTTCGGCGTCGAAGCGCCGGCCATCGGCCAAAGCGACGTCCATCTTCGACGCGCCATGAACAACGTGGCTGTTGGTGAGGATATAGCCGTTGGAGGTGAAGATGAACCCCGACCCGCTGCCGCCGGACTCCTCAGGCCCCCAGGGTGTTTGCCGGCGATGGCGCACGCCGATGTTGACGACGGAGGCGCTCACTCTTTCCGCGGCCGCCGCCACCGCCTGGGAATAGGCGTCCAGGATCAGCGCATCGGAGGAGCCGGGCGGCGATGGCTCGCTGCGAGGCTTTTGCGCAAAGCCCTCGGTCGACACGAGCTCAATAATGTCTTGCATTGGAAATCCTCCTTATCCCTGCCGATGTCTTCGGCTTCCGAATTGTTCTAACCCCATATTATTTAGTCTCCAAAGTATCGCCGACAAAAAAATTTAAGCCGGCGTCTTCTTCGCCGACTGGATCGCTGCCGCGACTTTCCGGAAGAGTTTCACGAGAAAATCTTGTTCCTCGCCGTCCAGCGCCTTGAGCATGTTGTGGGCGAACTGAATGTGCCCCTCCAAAGCCAGCTTGTGCAGCCGCCGGCCTTCGTTCATGAGCTCCGCCTGCACAATGCGCCGGTCCTCGCTGGAGCGGCCGCGGCGCGCCAGTTTTTTTTCCTCGAGCTTATCTACGATGCCCGTCACGCTGCTCAGGGAAAGCTGGATGGAATCGGCGATCTCGCTCATGGTGCAAGGTCCCTGACGGCCGACGGTCAGGAGCACTTGGATTTCCTGCGGGCTCAAAATATCGCAGATGCTCCGGTTTTTCTTGTCCGTGCCCCTGGCTTCCCCCATCACCACCTGCAGATAGTCGACCAGCTCGCAGGCTTTCTTTTCGCAGGGCGTTTTATTCATATATCAAATAGTTCAATAAATGAAGTATACCAGGGGACCGCAATTTTGTCAAGAGGAAAATTATCAGACCTTTTTTGCGCGCCCTGGAATAGAGCCGGAAAACCGGCGGACCGGACTCCATGCTATAATACCTTTATGAAATCGGGTTTTCCTGAATTGAAAGGCGAGCCTGGCTGGAGCGAAGTGTGGCCTTTTCCGTTTTGGGAGGCGCGCCGCTCCTTTACCGGGCCGGCGGGGATGGAAGAGGTCGGCATGCGCTATTTTAAGACCGCGGAAGGCGCCCTCGTGGCCAAAATCTGGTTCGGCCCGTCCGCGGAGGGCGCCCCCGGCCGGGCGCACGGCGGGGCGCTTCTCACGGTTCTCGACGAGGCCATGGGCGCGGCCGCTTGGGTGGCGGGCATTCCCGTGTTGACCGCGCGCCTTGAGACCGCCTTCAGGCGCGGGGTGCCTTTGGCCGTCGAGCTTCTGGCCGAAACCAAGCTGCTTCAAACCGGAGGGAGAACCCTCCGCATCGAAGGGAGCATCACCGACCGCGCCGGCACGCTTTACGCGCAGGCAAATGGAGTTTTCGCGCGCTTGACGGCCGGGCAGGTGAAAACAATTTTCAGCCGCGTCACGCCCGCATAGCGGCGCTGAACCCAAATTCCTCCTGCGGGGAATTCTGCCTCAGGCAAAATTCAGGTCAATATATCGGAGCTAGGATTTTTGCCGCGCGGTCCCGAACGCGGGGGTTGGACATCGGCTCCGCCGCTGTCCGGATCCCGCCCGGCCCCCGCAGTTGGATCCGGTACGGACGGCCGAGCGCGACGGTGAGGTGGTAAAAGACGAACAAATCCGCCGCGTCGTCGGCCCAATTGACGCTTCCGTACAACGAGGCGAAAGGGGAACTTGAAAGTTGGGCGTAAACCTGCGCGGCTTGGGAAGCCTTGAGCGATGGAGAACTAAAGCCGTAGAAGTGCAGGCTGGAGCGAAGCGGGAAATCATTTTCCGGACGCGGCTGCCAATAAGAATCCCACACGTCCCAGGATACGCCGGTCGGGCGGGACAGAGCCTCCGCCACTCCGCCGTCCGTGTAAGGAGTCAGGCCCTCAACATAGTCGAACGCATGGGCGGACTCATGCGCCACCGAGTAGAGCATGCCGGAGCCGCCTTTCCCGGCGTCGATGGACACGGCGGCTTTTCCGCGGAAGACGCTGCGTTCCCTCTGGGTCAGAGTCTGGGACAGCGTTTGTTGGAAGGACGCCGGATTAAAAACCATGTATACATACACCCTGCTGGAGGAATCCAGCGCCCAGTCGGTGATGCCGTTGCCCTTGAGACCCGAGACGAAATAAGCGGCGATGAGGCGCTCGTCGAGAACCGCCCTCATCCGCGCAGGCAGGCCCTCGACGGCCTGCGACCAGACGCGCCTTTCGGCGGCCGTCGGACGGTAGGAGCGGTAATGAGGCGCCCCATCCGCCTCGCTCCACCATTTCACGAGCCAACGCGGCATATCCGCGATCCTCTCCGCCGCGGGACGGGACGCGTCAAAAGAAAATGAGGAGAACGATTTAGGGTTCGGAGGAGCGGCCGAAGCCGGGGCGCAGAGGGCAAGAAGAACGGCGAGCTTCAACATGCCCTCATTATATATATTTGCAAAGGTCATGCTTTAAGCCCATGAGCTCCGCAAGCCCCCTTTCAAAGTCTCAATACCTGCGCGGCCTGCAGTGCCGCAAATCCCTATGGCTTTACCGCAACCGCAAAGACCTCCTGCCCGAGACGCCTCCCTCCCTGCAGATGATTTTCGACCAGGGACACGAAGTTGGTAAACTGGCCTGGAAGCGCTTTCCGGAAGGCGTTCTCATCGAGGCGGACCATCTCCACCCCGAAGACGCCTTGCAGGCGACTGCTGCGGCAGCGAAATCCGGCGCGAATGTCCTGTATGAGGCCGCGGCCCTTTTTGACCGGGTGCTTATTCGGGCCGACATCCTCGCGCGCAATGACGCCCAAACCTGGGACATGGTGGAAGTCAAGAGCTCGGCGGATATCAAAGACGTCTACCTGCACGATCTGGCCATCCAGCGCCACGTTCTGGAGGGCGCCGGCTTCCCCATCGGCAAGACCTTCCTCATGCACATCAACACCGATTACGTCCGCCTCGGCGGCATCGACGCCGGAAGCTTTTTCACGCTCCGGGACCTGACGGAGGAAATAAAAGGTCTAATAAAAAGCGTGCCGGAAAAAGTGCGGCTTTTTCAAGCAACGGCCGCCTTGGACTCCGCGCCCGAAATCGACATAGGCCCCCACTGCAGCGCCCCCTACGATTGCGAGTTCACCGGTCATTGCTGGCGGCATATTCCCGGCTATTCCGTCTACGACGTCGTCCGCATTTCCGGGGCGAAGGTCGCCGCGCTGCGGGGGCTGGGAATCCTGGAAATCAAAGATATCCCCGACGGCTTCGCTCTCAGCGACGCGCAGCGGCTGCAGGTGCTGGTCGAGAAAAGCGGCCGGCCGCATGTGGACGCGCCGGAGATCGCCGGACTCTTGAATGAACTGGAATATCCGCTGCACTTTCTGGATTTTGAAACCGTCAACCCGGCCATTCCGCCCTATGACGGACTGCGTCCCTTCCAACAAATCCCCTTCCAGGCATCGCTCCACCTCTTAATGAGCCCCGGAGCCCCGCTGCAGCACATGGATTTTCTTGGAGACGGCAAGGCCGACCCTCGCGAGGGGCTGGCGGCCTGGCTCGCAGGCGCCATCGGCGCAGCAGGCGCCGTGATCGCCTACAATGCCGCCTTCGAAGGACGCTGCCTGAAGGACTTGGCGCAAGCCTTCCCGGCCCGCGGCCCGGCCCTTGAGTCCATCCAAGCGAGATTGTGGGATATCGCGGCGCCGTTTCGAAAAGGCCTTTACGTCCATCCCGGCTTCCGCGGGAGTTGGTCGATGAAATCGGTCCTGCCCGCTCTGGCGCCCGGCATGAGCTACGCAAACCTGGCAATCGCCGACGGGGCGCAGGCGCAGTCGGCGTATTTACGCATGATGCGCGGAGACCTCTCCCAGGAGGCGGCGCAAGAAACGAGGCGGGCCCTGCGGGAATATTGCGGTCAGGACACTCTGGGCATGGTGGAAATTCTCAGGCGTCTTGAGGAAATAGGCGGCGGGCGGGAATTTTAGAGCTTCTCGATGACTTCGGCCACGTGGCCGGCGACGCTGACCTTGCGCCAAACCTCTTGGATGAGGCCGTCGGGTCCGATCAAAAAAGTCGAGCGTTCAACCCCCAGGTATTTGCGCCCATACATGGATTTTTCCTTCCACACGCCGTAGGCTGAGCAGATCTTTTTGTCCTCGTCGGCCAGAAGCGGGAAAGGCAGCTTGTATTTTTCCTTGAACTTGACGTGCGACTTGCCGGAGTCGGGGCTCACGCCCAGCACCGCAGCGCCGCTTTTCGTCAAGCGGGAAAGATTGTCGCGGAAATCGCAGGCCTCGGTGGTGCAGCCGGGGGTGTCGTCCTTGGGATAGAAATAAAGCACCAGCGTTTTCCCCTGGAAATCCGCCAGGGAGTGCCGATGGCCCGTCTCGTCGAAGCCTTCAAACACAGGCGCCCGATCGCCGGCCTTAAGTTCCGATGGTTTGGTCGCGCTCATCCTCGTAAATATAGCAGAAATTCCATCCCCCTTTCAAACGCCCCCTCTATGGAAGCTCCAGTTCCTTGCAAAAGCGCTCGAACGGAAGGACCCGCACGCCGCTTTCGCTATGCGTGAAGTCCTTGGACCCGAGGTGCACCTGGTAGAACGCCGGTATTTCGGTGCGCTCCTTGAAATATATGCTTGCCGGTGAGACCCCCTGTTCGCCGGTCTTGCACTCCACGGCGAACTCCGCCGCCCCATCGCGCAGGACCACAAAATCAACCTCGCGCTTGTCGGTGTCGCGCACATAACGCAGCTCCATGCGATGGCCCTGCGTGTCCTCCTGCCAGTGGCAGTACTTGAGGAGGTGGGAGGCGACCATGTTTTCAAAGCGCGGCCCGCCATCGGGCGCTTGGGACCAGTCCCATAAGTAGAGCTTGCGCTCTTTCTTCACCGCCCGAATCCGGGCGCTCCCGTAGGGGGCGACACGAAAGCAAACATAAAGCCGCTCGAGAATCGTCAGCCAGCGCTCCGCCGTCTCATGGGCCACCTGCAGGAGCTCGCTTAAGCTTTTGACCGAAAGGGGCGAGCCCACGCAGCGCGGAAGATGGTGCACGAGGAGTTCGATAAGGGACACTTCCCGAACCCGCTCCAGATCTCGCAAATCATCGCGGATGACGCGATCTTGATGCTCCTTTTGCCAGCGGCGATGCTCCCGTTCGTTGCCCGCGAACAACGGTTCCGGGAAACCTCCGAATCGGAGCAGAAGGCGAGCCGTCTTTGCGTTGGCCGCCGGGTCCAATTCGCGCAACGAGATAGGATGCAGCCGGTAATAGTGGTA
>MGUX01000165.1:30059-39055 GCA_001800185.1 Elusimicrobia bacterium RIFCSPLOWO2_12_FULL_59_9 | reverse complement strand
AGCGCTTGGCCCGGAAGGTGGTCGAGGGCACCAAGGAACGCCTGATTGAAGACCTTGGCGAAATCCTCAAAGCCAAGAAGCCGCTTGAAATCATCAACGGCCCCCTCATGGCCGGAATGGCGGAGGTCGGCCGGCTCTTCGCCAATAACGATCTCATCGTCGCGGAGGTGCTGCAGAGCGCCGAAGTGATGAAGGCCGCGGTGACCTTCCTGGAGCCGCACATGGACAAGGCCTCCACCGCGACCAAGGGCAAAATCGTCCTGGCCACGGTCAAAGGCGACGTCCACGATATCGGCAAAAACCTGGTGCACATCATCTTCAAAAACAACGGCTTTGACATCACCGATCTGGGCATCAAGGTCATCCCCGAAACCCTCATCAAGACCATCGAGAAAGTCCAGCCCGACGCCGTCGGCCTATCGGGCCTCCTGGTCAAATCCGCCCAGCAGATGGTGGCCACCGCCACGGATTTGACCACGGCCGGAATCCGGATCCCCATGCTGGTGGGCGGCGCCGCGCTGACGGCCAAATTCACGGCCTCAAAAATCGCTCCGCAGTACGAAGGCCCGGTATTTTACGCCAAAGACGCCATGCACGGCCTGGACATCGCCAACCAACTGGCCGACCCCGCCAAGCGCCATGCCGCCGTCCGGAAAAACGCCGAGAAACAGGTGATTCTGGCCACTCCCGTCCCCACGCCGCAGACCGGGGCCCCGGAGCCCGAAAGGAAAAAAGCCGCGATCGCGCCGCTCGCAGAAGTCCCCGTCCCGCCCGACCTCAAGCGCCACGTGGTCCCCGATTACCGCGTGGAGGAAATTTTCAACTACCTCAACCCCATCATGCTTTACGGCAAGCACCTGGGACTCAGAGGCGGCCTGGACCGGCTTCTCAAGGAGCAAAACGCCAAGGCTCTCGAGCTGCACAGGCGCGTGCAGCAGCTCCAGGAGGAAATCCTGGCCGACAGCGTGATGAAATCCCGGGCCGTTTATCAATTTTTTCCGGCGCAAAGCGACGGCGACTCAATTTTATTCTACGATTCCAATGAGGGCTCAAGGGTGCTGGAACGCTTCGATTTCCCAAGGCAGAAAAGCGGCGAGGGGCTGTGCCTGGCCGACTTCCTCCTTCCGAAATCCTCGGGCAAAATGGATTACGTGGCTTTGTTCGTCGTCACTTGCGGGAAAAACATACGCGAACTGTCGGAAAAATTTCGGGACGAGGGAGAGTATTTAAAAAGCCACGCCCTTCAAGCCGTCGCCATCGAAAGCGCGGAGGCCTTCGCGGAGCTTCTGCATGAAAAAGTCCGGGCCATGTGGGGCTTTAAAGACCCCCCGGCGCTCACGCTCAAGGACAAGTTCCAGGCCCGCTACCGGGGGCTGCGGGTCAGCTTCGGCTATCCCGCCTGCCCCAACCTGGAGGACCAAGCCAAGCTCTTCAGCCTGCTTGAGCCCGAAAAAAACATCGGCGTGGAGCTCACCGAGGGATTTATGATGAGCCCGGAAGCCAGCGTCTCGGCCCTGGTTTTCCACCACCCCGACGCCCGCTACTTCAGCGTCAACTTAAACGGATAGTTTTTTAGACGGAAAACCGGAAGGACTTCAGGAATGCGTCGAACTGTGAGCGGATGCGCTTTTCCTGTGCCGCGAAGGCCTTTTCCTGAAGGGGCCAGGTCAGGCCCAAAACAAAAAAGCCCTTGTCCGTATCGAAGACGACGTAATCTTCCTTGACGATCACCTCCCGCGTGTTTTCGGGCGAACCAATGAGAGGCCGTTCCACCCAAAAACTTTTGACCAGCCTTTCGTTGAGCCTGACTTCCGTCACCTCGCTGATGCGGTGGTCCTCGGTTGACAGGGTATGCATCAAGATATAGGTTTCCGAGTCCTTGAAGGCGGGATTGCCTTCGGCGTAGAAGTAGACCCACATGGATGGCACGGCCGCCGTATCAGACGCCTCGGAAGGCGGTGGAGCCACGAAGACGGCCTGGGGGGTATCGGAATAGACGGCGGGACGGTTTTCCCAGCCCTTGGGGAACCGGCACTCAAAGATTCCATCCTGGCGCTTAAAGGTGTCGGACGCCGCCTCCGAACCGAAATCAGGCTTTCCTAGAGTATAAATTCCCACGACAGCCAGGACCGCAGCGACCAGGGTGGCGGAAACCAAGATTCTAGATTTATATCTCATCAATGACTATGCCCCGATGGCCTTTATCTGACGCGCGTTCTGGCCCTCAGCCCCTGCCGTTCCTGCGATTGGTACAGCTCGGCTGGTATCGGACGCTCCAGGTTGCTGTAGGCTCCCACCAAACGCCTTCTTTCAAAATCCAACAGCTCGCCGGACCGCAGCTTGCCTGCGGTTTGGGTCCTATGAGAGTTCAGTTCTGCCGATAGCGCGGAGTCCGCCGTCTTATCAAATTGACGTCTTAGAGGCTCAGGCGCATCGTCAAAGGAAGGGTCTGATTTTGCCAAAATCAATTCGGAGACGGCGGTGTGCGGATTGGTTTGGGCCTCTCTTTCGGCTAAAAGCACAAGACCCGAGACCCGCTTTTTGGGCCACTCGCCTTTTTCCTGTTCGAAAAATCTACCATAGAACTCCT
The DNA here is from genome assembly GCA_001800185.1 of Elusimicrobia bacterium RIFCSPLOWO2_12_FULL_59_9. GTDB lineage: Bacteria > Elusimicrobiota > Elusimicrobia > O2-12-FULL-59-9 > O2-12-FULL-59-9 > O2-12-FULL-59-9. The sequence goes on along the minus strand of MGUX01000165.1, from coordinate 36,465 downwards.
CATTTTTCTTGAGGGCAGCAATTTCCCTGTCTCTTTCCGGAGTTTTCTCTTCTCTGCTCTGCGTCAGTTTTTCTCTCTTTTCCTCCGCGGAAACAAGTTTACTATAGCTCTTCCTGGTCGGTATATCGCGCATGTGCTGATCATAGTCCCCCAAAGCCTTCCGCATATTCTTGCGTTCAAAGCGTGATATGGGAGAATCGCTTCGCAGATATCGCGAATTTCTTTCCATTTCGGCCAAGCTGTATTTAGCCTGCAGGGTAAAAGCATGCTGTTCTGCCTCGATGACGTGTAAATTTTTAATGACATCTTTTTTAAAAGCGTGCATCTGCGCATTATGGGTCAACTCATGCACCATGACCCCTTGATACGCGTCCGTGATCTTTTCCCGAATTTTCGGATTATCATTGAGATACCGCGCGACGGCCTCGGGACTTTTTTCCACAGGCGCCCCTGGGTCATGATGGCGGATTTCCTTCAGCATCCAAGACGTATTCAGGGAAATCTTATTTTGATAGGCATGATGAGATGCAAGGCGCTTTTTTTCGTGGTCATCAATGAGGGCAACCGGCGGCAGGTCGCCGCCCACGTAGCTCAGCACCTCGCGGCCCACGGGATTACCGCCGATCTTTTTCTTCATTTCCTTATTCCACGACTTGCTGAACCTCTCCTGTTCAGGGGTCGCAAAAACAACGGAGGCAATCTCCGGCGGTTTTCTCACGCGGGACAGCGCCCGCTTCAGCGTGCCGGCTGAGTCACGGCTCGCTTTTGGGGCGCCGGAACTGGCGCGCTTAAGCGCCACAGCGGAGGCATCGCCCGGCTTTCCTTCTCGCGAGGCGGCGGAACCGTCATAGAACTTTTTAAGCCTGCCTGAGGCGGATTTTATATCCCGGCTCGAAACCATTCGATCTTTTTCCGGACATCAAAAAACTTCTCGACATTGGCGGTCAGCTCCTTTTTTTGAGGCTTTTGATGATCCCGACTCAACTGCAGCCTCATTATTTCCTGAGCCTGCCTTTTTGGCAGATGCGAGAAAGCCCATCCAACGTCCGATTTCGTCAACGCCCGGGTCTGGAGATGGTTCAAAAAAGTCATGGCGGCCAGCTTTTTCTTTGCGACAAAAGCCGCATTTTTAGGGCCCACCCAACGGGCTATTTCTTCGATCTCCTCATCCCTGATCTGCATGACGGGCGTCAAATCACAGGACTGCAAGGATTCGATCTCATTACCCTTTTCGGTGTTGAGCAGGATGCCGCATAAGGATGTTATTTCCCCGAAGCGCTTCCAGACTCTGTCTTTCTGCATCTTTTGGTGCGACCCCGATTTTTTCTCCGCTCTTTCGAGGTGCCATCGCTGTTCCCTAGCGGAATAGCGATCCCAGTGAAGCTCGAGGTTGGACTGGGCATCCAAAAGAAGCTGCCAAACGCCTGCCGCATATCGCTTGTCTCCCCATGGAATTTTCTCGACCTCCATTTCAATCTTTTCCTGAGGGAGATTCTCACTAAATACCGCAACGGGAAAAAAAAGAAGGGCCGTTAAGCCCAGAGCTTTCAAACTCCCGCCGGACTCCATGGATTTACCGGCCGCTCCCCACATTCTCGTATTTCCTTTTTTGCCGCCTGAAGAATTCTTCCGACTCGGTATCGCCCAATGTCCGGGCGTAGAAAACTCCGTTTTCAGCCGTCTGGATCGCATATTTGGAGTCCAAGGCCGTCGCGTTGATGAAAATATTTTTTGACCATGTGATAGCTTCCGTATAGGCCGGGCGTCGAAGGTCGGCCAAATCGTCCCGCACCGGCCGGTCTAATTTTCGGCCTGTCTGTTCGTATTCACGCAGCATCCTGGCGCTCTCTGCCGGGTTGTTCTGAGTCTCGACGCGCAGCCGGACTTGGCGGGCATATTCCTTTAAGGTCCGGTCGGCGGTCCCCGGATAGCGGCGCTGAGTTTCCTCGTCCGCGGAGGGAAGCCGCGAATGGGCGATCGTCAGGCTTTTCAAAGCCTGAAGAATTCTTCCGACTCGGTATCGCCCAATGTCCGGGCGTAGAAAACTCCGTTTTCAGCCGTCTGGATCGCATATTTGGAGTCCAAGGCCGTCGCGTTGATGAAAATATTTTTTGACCATGTGATAGCTTCCGTATAGGCCGGGCGTCGAAGGTCGGCCAAATCGTCCCGCACCGGCCGGTCTAATTTTCGGCCTGTCTGTTCGTATTCACGCAGCATCCTGGCGCTCTCTGCCGGGTTGTTCTGAGTCTCGACGCGCAGCCGGACTTGGCGGGCATATTCCTTTAAGGTCCGGTCGGCGGTCCCCGGATAGCGGCGCTGAGTTTCCTCGTCCGCGGAGGGAAGCCGCGAATGGGCGATCGTCAGGCTTTTCAAAGCCTCGCGCGGCTCCTGCCTTTCCGCCAGAAGCAAAAGCCCTTGAGGGCTTTCCTTTCCCCACTCGCGGCGGGAATCTTCAAAGAATTCGCCGTAATATTTCTGCTGCGCCTGAAAATGCTCCCTGGCGCGCCGGCTTTTGTCGCCCCCCTCCCCCGGCGGAGGCAGACGGGACAAGGCCTCCTTGAGCGGCGGGGCCTCCTCCTTTTTGTAGCGCGTCCCCACGTCCGCCATGCAGCGGTCGTAGTCCGTCAGGCAGGCCTCCAAATCGCGCCGGTCTCCCGCCATCACCGGCGACGGCGAACGCAGAAAAGCGGGGTCCCGCTCCATTTTTTTCACCGCGTATTTGAGAGAGTAATCCTTGGCCTGCTGCTCGTGCTCCAGAAGGTTGTGCTGAGGCAAGTCCCTGCTATGGCTGGTCTTGAAACCCCGGTCCTGGGCCGCGTGCGCGAGCTCATGCACCATCGTGACCTCGTAGGAGTCGAGCACTTTGGCTCTGACCTCCGGATGTTCGAGGAGATAGCGGTTGAGTTGGCGTGGGTTTTCCGAAATTTTCGCCCCCGGATCGAAGTGGCTTATCTCCTCGGAGAGAGAAGAGGCTTTAAGCTCGATGTACCTGGCCCCCGGGGAGTAAGTGGCGATCGCCGTCTCCTTGGCGTCCCTAGAGATGGCCACCGGCGGAAGATCGCCGCCCAAGTATTCCACAAGCTCTTTTCCCCTGGGGTTCTTGTTCAACCGCTCCTTTAAAGCGCCGTTCCACTTCGCGCTGAATTCCTTTTCCTCCGGGCGGGTCAAAAGCAAGTCCTCGGCGCCCTTGAGATTTTCGCCTCCGGCGGGAGGCCGCTCGGGAGACGGTATGGAGGCCATCAGATTGCCCCGCAGCTCTTTTTCGCCTTGAGGCTCTTTGGCCGCGGCGCGGCGCGCGTTCCCGGACGCCGCCACGCCGGATTTGGGCGGCGCCGCAGGACGCAGAGCGCCGTCAAACAGGCGGTTGGCCTTGCCGATGTCCATGGAAGCGCCGGCGAGCTGGCTCGATGTTTTGCGAGGATCGAAATGCTCCGGCAGAAATTGCTTTTGGATTTCCTTCAAGCGCGCGGACTGCGCCGGAGCCGATTTCGTCTCCGCGGCGAACCTCTCGATTTCCCCCGCGTCTTTGGGAGGCAAAAAACTCCGGGCCCACCAAAGGTCCGTGTCGTCCAATTTCCCGGAGTTCAAGTTGAGCATGAGGCGCAAAGTGCGGTCTCTTTTAAACCGGATGTCCTCGGCCTCCTGTCTGCCGATCCACATCGAGATCTCCCCTATCTCCTCATTGGTCACTCTGGAGTAGGCCTTCCAATCGCAGGAATTCCCGGAAACCGGCCCATCGCCGCCCTTGGCGCCCTTTTCGCCGCACAAAGCGGCTATCTTTTTGCGGCGCGCATCCACTTGCCGCCATCTCTTGCCGCCTTTTTCCGACGCGGCCTCGACGATCTGAAACTGCTGCTCCGAATTATAAAGCTGCCAGGATTTTCGGATTTCAGGCTCGTTCTCGGCGAGATACAGCCAGGAATGATAGTACGCGGAGTCTCCCCAAGCGATTTCTTTGGCTTCAACGCCGGAAGCGACCGGAGGAAGATTGACGCAGAAGGCGGGTTCGAAGCATGCCAGGGCAAACGACAACCCAAGCAGCGCAATAGAGGGGCGCATACTAAAAGTATAAGACAGGTTCAGGAAATTTTCAAGGGATACCTTGAAATTCCCCGGGCGCTTCGGATTTCAAGCGTGCGCGGCCCGGCGGGTTTCATGGAAGGACTTCAGCTCCCGGTTGGCCCTAAGGATGACTTCCAACTTCCCCGCCACGGCTTCCAGCTTCGAGCCGGGGATAGCGCAGTAAGCCTCGTTTTCACCGGCGCCGGTGTAGACGCGGTTTCCGGCGCAGCCGAAGCTCACGGCCGCCTGCGCCGACTGCATCGCCTCGGGCAGCACCGCGCAGGTGGGGCGGCCCATCGCCGCGACCCGGCCGCCGGCGGCTCCCGCCGCCTGCGCGGCTTCCGCCAGGAGCATCATCTGCGCGGCGTTGCCGCGCACCAAGACGACATCCGGTTCGCGCGGCGCCTTGTCCAAAGGCGCGTACACCGCCGCGCCAAACGGCTGAGACCGATGCGGAATTGAGGGGATATCTTCCTTCTTGATGTATTGGAGCCCGACCATCGTCTCCATCAGCCCCTCAAGCTGCTTTGCCGTTTCCGGCGCAAGATCAATCCCGTGGGTGAAGGCCCCTATCGGACAGTTATAGTGGTCTGAAGCCTCGGTGTAGAAAACTTTCCCCTCCGCCGCCAGCTTCCAATAGGCGCAGCCGGCCGCCTCCGCGGCGCCGATGCGGGGAATATCGCGCGGCGCCGAGGCCAAGAAGGAGACGGCGATGGGCGGAATCTTGAGCCCGAGACATTTTTGCAGTTTCGCGCTTTGACTCTTCAAATCCATTGAACCATCCCCCTTTAAAAAAATCTGCGCCCGGCAGGACTTGAACCTGCGACCCTCCCGTTATGAGCGGGGTGCTCTGACCAACTGAGCTACGGGCGCAAAATTCACTGAATTTTGCGCGAACGCCGCATCTCACTGCGGCGCCGTCCTCGCCGGTTCCTAGGCGAGGGCGGGCGCGATAGATTCCAACTCTCGCGCGAACGCCGCATCTCACCGCGATGCCGTCCCCGCCGGTATCTAGGCGGGGACGGGCGCATCGAAACATTTTACAACTTTATGACATCGGTTTCGGCTCGCCCGCGCGCTCTTGAATTAGGCTTTATTACCTGGTATAAATTGGATATGCGAGCGACGGCGGGCGGAATTTGAGCGAGCATGCTTCCAAAACATTTTAGGCCGACGGTCTCCAGGATGTCCGCCCGCCTACAGCGGTTTTCTTTTTTGAGCTTTGCCGCGATGCTGGCGGCGCCAAGCCGGGTATTGCCGCTCCCGCCGGTTCAAGCTCCCGCCACGCAGAGTGATCGAATGGAAAGCGGCTCCCGGACCGGCGCTAATTTTTCCGCCGATGCCGGAGCGTCCTCACGGAAGAAACGTCCTTGGGTAATGTCCGCGCTCGCGGGCGCGGCGGCAATGAGTTTTCTGCAGGACCGGAACATCAATTCAGCCGTTCAAGGCGACCGGCGCGGGACGCTGGGAAAATTATTCGGCAATTTCGGCCGTGATCACGGCTTGGTGGCTCAGCTTGGGGAAGGCGCCGGCGTCGCGGCGGTCTCAGCCGGGTTCTACTTGTCAGGCATGCTGGCCGGCTCCGAAAGGGCGCGGAGGACCGGCGTTCTCGCCGCCGAAGCGGCCGTGTTGACCGGCGTTCCAACGATGGCCCTAAAAGCAGCCGCGGGAAGGACGCGGCCTCACGATCGCGGCGCATTTTTTTTCAAGCCATTCGGCCACTCTTCGAGCCCCTCTTTTCCTTCCGGCCATACTTCGACCGCCTTCGCGCTGGGCTCGGTCGTGGCGGATAATTACGACTCGCTATGGGTGGATATTCTGGCCTACGGCGCCGCCGCCTCCGTGGGTTTTGCCAGGGTTTATCAGGAAAAACATTGGACCAGCGACGTGATTGCCGGCGCCGTGATCGGGACCGCCATGGGAAAAGGCCTCTCTAAATTGGAGAGAGCCAAAAATTGGAACCGCAGGCTTTATGCCTCGGGAAACGGCCTCTATATCCAGCAAAAGTTTTAGACCCGCGTGAAGAACGATTCTTTCAAAGAAATACCGGCCGGCAGCTTCATTGCCTGCGCCTGCTTTTTGTTTTTGGTTCATGGCCCGGCATCGTCCCAAACCGGCGCCGAAGCCGCCGCTTCGGCGGTTTCAGGCGAGGCCTCCGGGGTGGAGGATGCTCAAACCAGCGCGCTTCCGGATAATTCGCGCGGGCAGGTCTTCGGGGATTATCTTTACGAAAGGCCCCGTTGGTTCACTTTCTTGACCCGCGTTCCCCTGGACTTAGGCGACTATTGGAAAACCACCTTCCGGAAAGATAATCTGCCGGAGATAGGCGCCGTCGTCACCGCGA
>MGUX01000165.1:0-30042 GCA_001800185.1 Elusimicrobia bacterium RIFCSPLOWO2_12_FULL_59_9 | reverse complement strand
CGGGCATGACAGCAAACAAAAAGCCATCATCAAGTTTGACTCCCCCATCGGCCATTACCGCATCAATATCGGCGCGCCCAGCAACTGGGGGAACGCCATGTATTTTATAGGCGATGGATGGGTCGACTTCGGCCTCGCCGCCGGCTTTTTGAGCTACGGGCTGTGCAAATCGGACAACCGGGCCTTGCAGACCTCCAGCCAAATCGTCGAAAGCATCCTGGCCAGCGGCTTCGTGGTCCAGGTGATCAAACACGTCACCGGACGTGAAAACCCGTATACCGCCACGGCTCCGACCGGAAAATGGAGATTTTTTCCCAATCAATTTGATTATGCCAACAACGTCGCAAAATACGACGCCATGCCCTCGGGGCATCTGGCCGCCGGCATGGCCACGCTGACCGTCATCGGAGAGAACTATCCGGAGCGCAAATGGATACGCCCTTTGGGATACACTTTGCTCGGGATTTTAAGTTTTCAGATGCTCAATAACGGCGTCCATTGGGCCAGCGATTATCCTCTGGCCGTCGCTTTCGGCTATAGCTTCGGGCGTATCGCCGTCAACCGCGGAAGAACGCCCTTGAAGAAAACCTCCAAAAACTCCGCCCCGAACCGGATCGCCGTCGGCCCGGCCGTCGTCGGCGGCGCCCCCGGACTCAAAGCCACGTTCCGCTTCCCGTAAAAAAACTGAGCCAGGAAGAACGCTCCTGGCTCAGATGAACTTCTAAAACAGCCCCGTCTCAGCGGGGCATGATGCGGTTACTGAGTTGCAAAGGCCGTATGCGCCCACTTGGCGAAAATCGGGGCCGCTTTCTGGCTCTGATCCACGCTGTCTGCGAGCCGGATCACTGAGCCGGAAACCAATGCGTTAAAGTACTATAACCCAGCGGGCTTGTCAAATAAAAAATAAATTATTGGATTCCCCGGCCGAAAGCCGGGTCAAAACGCAGGAAGATCGACGGCCCTGACGACGATCTCCGACTCCCGGCCGTCCGATGGCGGAGCGCCTTTATAGAGCCAAAGATTGATATGCACCCTGGCTGAATTTTCCGCGGGGTTGTCGCCGCCCCAGTAGGTCCACTCCTCAGCAGCCGCCCGGCGGCCCGAAGGATCTTCGCCTGCGTCCGCGAAGATTCGAAAGCGGATAGACTCGGGCCGCCAGTCGATTTCTTGCGTCGACACGCCTCCCGGAAGTCTCAGGCTAAATCTCTTTAAATTTTCCGGGCGGGCGGGCTGCACCGCCATTTGCGCGTTGAAGCCGGGATTTTCTTCGCCCCACCGCGAAAACTCGATATCCATCTCCTCGGTATCGCTCATGTAAATGAATGGGGAAAAAACGACGTTCTTATCCAGCAAATCCGGGCGTCCCTCCACATAAAATCGGTGCAGCCCATATCCGGTGGTCTGCCGGGTATGGACTTCCGCGCAACGCCACTCCCCCGACCGGTAAGTGATTCTTAGGTGCAGCGAGCCTTCGGCGTCCACCCAGACGTTTTCCTCGCCGTCTGACCAGAGGTTGGGACCGGGCCCCCGGCCCGACCCGCTCTTAACCTCCCAATCCAAACCGGAAAACACGAGGGTTCGCGCCTGCGCTTCGGACGCCGCCGCTCCCGTCAAAAGCGCAAGCGCGGCCAGCGTCAACAAGACTCTCGTGGAGTTTCTCTGGAACATCGGTATTAATAATTTATCAGAAGCGGACGAATTGGCAGGTGTCTTTAGACCCAGCCGCCGCCGGGTCCAAGGTCCTATTAGCCGCCCAAGACGGTGAGCACCGCCCAGGTCATGGCCCGAACGCCCGTTTTCAGCGTCGGCTCCACAACGGGAGCGTATTTGCTTGAATGCAGGGAGGGAAGTTGTTTGGGGTCTGTTTTAGGGTCCGCTGAACCCAAACGGAACATGAACGACTGCAAGCTGCCGCCGGCCGCTCTGCGGTAGCGCCCGAAGTCTTCGCCCCCCATGACGGCTTCTTTTTCCAGGACGTTTTGAGCTCCAAAAATCCGGCGGAAATTTCCGACCACCCTCAAAACCAAGGCGGAGTCGTTGTACGCCGCGGGGGTATATTCCTCGTCAAGCACCTTCACTTCGGGCGCCAAATCCCCCTCCGCCCCCGCCGAGGCGGCCACATGCAGGGCGATGCGCTTGATCGCGTCGAGAATCCGGGCGCGGACCTCATCCGTGTAGGACCTGACGGTGAGCATAAGGCGCACCTCATCCGGGATGATGTTGTGTTTGCTGCCGCCGTGGATGGCGCCGACCGTCACCACCGCGGGCTCGGTAGGTTTGATTTCCCGGCTCACGATGGTTTGCAGCGCGACCACCAGGCGGGAAGCGATGACAACGGGATCAATGGAGTTCTCCGGATAGGCCCCATGCCCTCCTCGACCCTTGACGGTGATATCCACCGAATCCACGTTGGCGAAGGCCCAGCCCTCCCGGTACCCGACGGCGCCGGCCGCCAAGGAGGAATCCACATGCAGCGCCAAGGCGAAATCGGGTTTTGGGAACCGCATAAACAGCCCATCCTTGAGCATGGCTTTGGCGCCCGCGCCGATTTCCTCGGCCGGCTGGCCGATAAAAACCAAGGTGCCGCTCCAGTTGGATTTCAATTGCGACAAGAGCCGGGCGGCGCCGACAAAAACGGCCTGGTGCATATCATGTCCGCAGGCGTGCATGACCGGCGTCAGAGCGCCGTCTTCGCTTTTGACCTCCGCCGCGCTGGCGTAGGAAAGACCCGTCTCCTCCTTCACCGGCAAGGCATCCATATCCGTTCGCACCAACACGGTGGGGCCGTCGCCGTTTTTGAGCCCCCCCACGACGCCATATCCGCCGACGCCGCCGGTGACCTCAAAACCGGCCTCCTTCAGTTCGCGGCTGAGATTTTCGGAGGCCCGTTTTTCCTGCCGAGATAGCTCCGGATGCGCGTGGAGGTCGGTGTAATAATCCTTGAGCCGCAGATAATTCTTGTCGACTAGGGCTTGAATCTGCTCATCGAGCGCGAGCTCCGCCCCAAGGACAATCCGGGGACACGTCACGAGCAGGAAAGCGAGGAGAGCGAGCGGAGCCATGGTTCGCCGCTTATTTTTGGGACGGTTTGGGAGGATTTCCGGGAAGCGGCCGCAACGGAGGTTTTATCCCCGCCTCCGATCTTTTTTTCCGGCCGTAGGCGCCGTAAACGGCGGGCGCCTCCCCAGGGCCCAATTCCGAGACGCCGTCAAAAAAAGCGCTCATGAGCGCGTCCAATTTTACTTTGTTCCTGTCGGCCTCGATCTGCCTGTAAAATCCCAGGCTTTCTTGAAGCACGGACCGGTCAGCGGCCGCGATGTCCGCCAATTTTTCAACCTTTTTCGCCAATCGCGGAGAGGCTTTTTTGAGGATGGATAGCCTGCGATCGGCTTCGCCGGACAGCGGATTGGAGAGGGTATCGATGAGAAACCACGCCGAGGCCGCGTAGGAATCCGCGTTCGGGACGAACGAGGCGGCCTGGAAGGTGTCGAAGCTGAAGCGCCGTCCCTCCAATTGGCGCTCGGAGTCGAAAATCAACTGCACATGCAGGTTGAGGTCATGCAGGAAGGCTTGTCCCATTTGCGCCCGGCCCGCCGGCAGCAAGGCGAACTCATAGGGTTTAAAGCGGGAGTTCCGCGCCCGGCCGGCCCCCGCCGCGCCCATGCAGAAAGCGCCGGGCCAAGCCAGGCAAACCGAAAGAATCAACAGGATCAAGCGCGCGGAAGTGTTCCGGGGCATAGTTTCGGCTCCTTAACCCGAATTCTGCAAGCGAGACGCGATTGCCGTCTCAACGCGACGACCACGATGGTGCAGAATTCCCCGCAGGGCGTGCTGTGTTGGCGCTCTGCGACAATACTGCACGGGGTAACCCAGGGCGAAGCCCGTCCTGCGCACTGCGCAGGGAATTCCCCAACTGGGGAATTCGGGTGGATACTTTGAGTCATTGTATCAAAGGGCAAAAAAGCCTCCTAGGGTCCAAAGACCCAAAAAAAACTGCCCAAAAGGCCCATGCGGGGAGAAACTAAAAGATGAGTTGAACGCCGACGGGACAATGATCGGACCCCATGACTTCGGCAAGAATGGACGCCTTCCTCAAATGCGGCCTCAGATTTGCGCTGATAAAAAAATAGTCAATTCTCCAGCCGACGTTTCTTTCCCGGGCGCGGCTCTGCATATCCCACCAGGTGTAATGGCCGGGGCCTTTCTCGAATTCGCGGAAAGCGTCGATAAAATCCGCCGCGATAAGTTGATCGATCCAGGCGCATTCTTGGGGCAAAAAGCCCGAGACCAGCCGGTTTTCTTTGGGCCGCGCCAAGTCGATTTCCTTATGGGCGGTGTTGACGTCCCCGCAAACGACGATTTTGTCCCGGCCTTTCTTCCGGTGGCGCTCCAGCGTCTTCAAAAAGTCGGCGTAAAAATCCATCTTGTAGGCCAGCCGCTCGGGGCTTCTTTTGCCGTTCGGAAAATAGACGTTGAAAAGGCTGAATTCGGGAAAGTGGTGCGCCAGCACCCGGCCCTCGCAGTCGTAGCGCGCGATGCCCAGACCTTGGGCGACGTCAACAGGCCGGGGGCGGCTGTAGGTGGCGACGCCGCTATAACCTTTTTTCTCGGCCCAGCTCCAATCCGCGCGATAGCCTGGAACGGACAATAGCTCGGGGCCGAGTTGCTCCGGCTGCGCCTTGGTCTCCTGCAGGCACAGAACGTCGGGGTCTTCTTTTTTAAACCAATCCAAAAAGCCTTTTCGCGCGGCGGCCCGGATGCCGTTGACGTTCCATGAAATTAGATTGTATTTTGCCGCCTCGCTTTTCATCTTAATGCTCCGCCTTCCCGCCCATTTTATCAAAAATACGGCCGCGCCTCGGAGGCGATAGGCCTTAGGACCCAGGCGGAACACGGACCAAAGCCTCATGACAGCCCGGCGGCCGGCCATTAAACTATTTACATGCATTGGCGCCGCGGTTTCCAGGCTAAAACGCTCTCATTTTCCTTGGCCGCGCTGATTTTTATCGGCTCGCCCCAAGCCCCCCTGAACTCTGCCCAGGGGCAAAACTATTTTCGCCACAAACCCCGGCTCGGAACCACGGCCGCTTCGCGCGCCAGGAGCCGCGCCGCCAAAGTCCTCGAACCCGGATTTTTGAACGGAACCCTCCGTGTCGTACAAAATCTTCTAAAGTCTCTTCCTCCCGACGCGCCGCAGGCCGGGGCGGCATTGGAAAGGGTCCAAACCGCCGTCGTTCACGCGATGGAAGCCGGCCGCGTGGAGGACCGTCCCAACGGGGGCGGCGACCTGAAGCTCAAAGCCGCCCAAGAGCTCATCGCAGCGGTGAGCGCTCTCCGCAAGGAAACGCGCGGCGCGCCGGCTTTGGGCCGGCTTGAAGACGCCGCCGTCCGCCTGAACCAGCTCGTTGCCGAATCCGGATTCCCGGCCCGGCAATACCTGGAAATCGGGGAAATTTACGAACAGGCGGATCAATCGCCCTCGGGCCCCTCCATTCGGGTTTCCAGGGCTGCCGTCGATCAGCTTGAAAAATCCGTCGCCCAGTACGGTTTCCCCCGCCCGCGCGCCGTCTACGTCAAACGCCCGGTCTCTCCTCTCATTCCTACGGCGGCGATTTTGAGCTACCACAGCATCTACAAACTCTCCATCTTGCAGGAAGGCGGCCGCCAATCCGAGGGCAACGTCCTGATGGCGATGGACCCGAGCTGGCTTGTCCAATACGACAAGCCCGGCGGAGGAAAGACCCTCGCGCTGAAAAAGGGGCTTTATTTCACCAAAGAGGGCGAACTCGTCCTGGCCGAATACAAGCACCCCCGGCCGATTCATTATTTCGCGAATTTCTTCACCCTCGGCGCTTACGGCAGGGATGACGGCGTTCCGCTGGAAAAGAGCCTGGATATTCCCACATCGAGCTCGGAATCCTTGGAGAAAGTCATCAACGACAAGCTCTTCACCCGGATCGTGATGGCGCGCGAAGGAATTCCCGTGCCCAAAACCCTGGCCTTCATGTTCGGGCTTCCTGAGGACAAGGCCAAAGCGGACATTTACCGCGAGGCCGCTCCGGGGATCAAAACTATGCTGGTGAACCCCGCGAATTTCGACCGCGGCCGGATTCTGGCGGCGGTCAGAGGCTTTTTGGCCCGTTACCGAGGCGACGAGGTCGTGGTGAAACCTTCCGGCAGCCAGTGGCATTCCGGCGTGGGTGTGTCGATCCTCAAACGGGAGGACGCTGGAGCGATCGCCCAGGCCGTTGAAAAGCTCGTGCCACGCCTCAAACCGGGGGAACAAATTCTCATCGACGGCCGCCTCATGCCGCCGCCTTTTCACGAAGACGGCCAGCTCAAGGATTCCAACGTGCGCGTGCTGATGGGTTGGAATGATCAAACGGACGACGCCGGAAAAGCCGTTTACTTCGCCCGCGTCGGGCGCTGGGGCGGCGCCGTGAACGTGGAGTCAGGCTCGGCCGTCACCTCTTTTGAGAAGTTGGTCGCGGGCTGGAACCTCTCCGAAAAGCAAATCATGCGGCTGCGCGCTCAGTTGGAGCGATATACGGCCCGCTTCCTCAAAGCCTTCCGCTCCGTCGAATTGAAACTCGCCCGGCCTTCGCGCGAAGCCCGCGACGCCCGCACCGATTACGTCGGACTCGATTTTATGATCGACGCCAAAGCGGGCCGCCTGACGCCCACCATTATCGAAGCCAACGACCACGATTCAGGCGGCCAATACCAGTTGGATGATTACTATCCGGACCTCGCGGGCCGCCATTCCAAGGACTGGGTGACCACCATGCTTCATCGCGGCGCCCGCGAAATCCTGCGAGGGAAAACGATCCTTTTCGCCGGCGCCGGCAGCCTCTCGAAAAAACCATATATGGAGCGAGCCAAGGAGCTCGGCTTAAAGGTGGTCGTTCTGGATTCTCCAGGCAGTTGGGCCGAGAAAATCGCGGACGTTTTCATACCCATTGATATTCTAAAGCGGGAAAAGGCCTACCCCGACGCCATCCGGAAAGTCATGCGCGTTATGCGCAGCCATCCCGTGGACGGCGTCGTCACTTTCTGGGAAGACGACGTGCCTCTGGCCGGAAAGCTGGCGGAAACTTTCGGCTGGCGCGGCGCTTCCTACCAAACTTATATGAACGCCCGCGCAAAATTTAAAACCCGCGAGGTTATGTCGCAGGCGGGGCTGCCCACGCCGAGATTCAGGACCGCCCGCAGTGAAAATGAGTTGGTCCAGGCCCTTGAGCACGTGGGCTATCCCGCCATCATCAAGCCGGCTTGGGGCGCCGAGGCGCTTTTGGTGAGCAAAGTCCGCGACCTTGGAGAGGCGCTCAGCGCCTACCGCAAAACCCAGGAGAGCCGGGAAATCGACCCCATTCTCAACTACGGCAAGGAAGTGGTGGTGGAGCAATATTTGGACGGCCAGGAAGTGGACGTGGACGTGAAAGTGCAGGGCGGACAAACGCTGTTTTGGTCCGTGACCGACAACCATCCCACGCAGGAGCCGCGCTTCGCGGCGACCGGCTCCAACTTGACCAGCCGTCTTCCGCTGCTGCGGCAGAAAATCCTAGCGGGTTTGGCCGCAAGAACCCTCAGGGCTCTTGGTTTTATGGACGGGGTTTTTCACGTGGAGGCCAAATACACCTCCATCGGTCCCCGCATCATCGAGGTCAACGCACGCATGGGCGGCGGCTACGTTTGGGACTGGGTGAAGGAGGTCTGGGGCGTGGACTTGGTCGAGGAGGCGCTTAAAATCGCCGTAGGCGTCTCCACGCAGCCGCATTACGACAAAAGCCCCAAGACCAACCTCTATGGACGCTTCGTTTTTCCCGACGGCAAGGGGCCGGTGGACTTGAACCGCCTGAAACCGATTGAGAAAGATAAGCCGGCCGGGCTTGCCTTCATCAAGTATTTTAAAAAGGACGGCGATTGGATAAACGATCCCAGCCTGAGCGACTCGAGAATCGCCCTGGTGACCGCGGAAGGCGCCACTCCCCAACTGGCCCGGCAAAATTTCAACAAACTGAAGCTGTGACCCCCGGCGTCAAAATGCCCCCCTGTTCATGTATAATAGGAGCGGAGGAACCCCATGCAGAAAAGAAAAATAAAATCCAAAAATCAAAGCCAGACGGGCACCTATGTCTTCGACGCCGATCAGGGAAAGGTGGTCAAAATCTCAAGCCACATTCCCAAAGTCGCCTCCACCCATAAATCGGAGGACTCCGGCGCGCAGACCGGCCCCTGCGGAAAGACGGAATGCGGCGGCGGCGCCTGCGCCTCCACCGGCGAAGATTGGAACTGAACGGATTATTTTTTGGAACTTAAGCTGAGTTTCTTGAGCAACAGCCCGTTGGCGTAAACGCGGTGCGGCGCGTAGCCGAAGCGCGCGCAAAATGCGCGCCTTTCATCGGGCGATGTTAGAATTTTTTGCCACTGCGGGAAGCGCCCGAACTCTCCGGCCGTCAGCGTCGTCACAAAAATATAATCCAACCGGGAGGCCGCCTCGATTTTGGGCACATCCTCCCATTCGTAAGGAAGCTGCACCGCCCTTTGTCCCGCATACCAACCGACCTGGGCCGGAATATTGGTCAAAACGACCGACCCGGACTCGGCCTCCTCCCTCAAAAACTCCATCTCCGGCCAATTTTGGACCGGCAGCCCGGATGGATGACCGAATCCCGGATCCTTTTTGGCGTAATAAGAACTCCACAGGAACGCATGGCCCAAAACGAGCGAGAAGCACAGCGCGGACCACGTTTTCTTATTGACGTAAACCGGCAAATCCCGAAAACCTTGGGCCGCCCCGGCCATCAAGGCCGGAGCGTACCACAAATAATACCTGCCGGAGACAAAAGGCCCGATGGATTCCTGCCTCAGGAAAACGAAAAAGAAAAGCTGAACGCCCAGAAGAATCCCATATAACTGCTGCCAATTCCTCCACGCCCGGTCCTTCGGCGCGAAAAAGCTCAAAAAGTAGGGCCCCCACAAAAAACCGCACTGCCACAACGCC
The DNA here is from genome assembly GCA_001800185.1 of Elusimicrobia bacterium RIFCSPLOWO2_12_FULL_59_9. Classification (GTDB taxonomy): domain Bacteria; phylum Elusimicrobiota; class Elusimicrobia; order O2-12-FULL-59-9; family O2-12-FULL-59-9; genus O2-12-FULL-59-9. The sequence continues at coordinate 21,038 of MGUX01000165.1, read as the reverse complement.
GGCAGATTCCGGAAGAAATCCATAAATCCGAAAAGACCCTTCTTCAACAACGGGTTCCACAGAGCGGGCAGAATCTCGGAGAAATGGAAAAGGCGGTAATGGTTCCAGGCCAGGTCAGGGATCAAAACACCGTTGGCCAAATTCCACAGGAAATTAGGATTGACGACCCCGCCGAAATGGCGGCAAAGGTAATAGGCGTAGGGGAAGGCGGCGAATAAAAATCCGCCGAGAAAAAGCGCGCATGCCCGGCCGCGGCGGCCGGAGGATTTCCAAAAAATCCAGACGGCGTAAACGGGCAGCCAAAGCATGAAATTGCTTCGGGCCGCCCATGCGGCGCCTCCCAGCAGCCCCAAAGCGAACGGCGGCCAAGCGCCGAAGACAACCCCATAATTCAATAATAAAACCAGCAGGCAAAAAAGAAGGTCGGGATAGCCCCACAAGGCGAAGCCTCTTAAAATCGAGGGGCAAAAAAAGAGAAAAATCGAGGCCAGCAGGCCGGTCCACGCAGGCGCCGACTGAGCCACGATCCAATAAAGCAGAGCCGAAGCGAAGCTGACGACCGCGCCGTTGACCAAAGCGACCTGGAAATCGCCGGAGCCGAAAATTCGCTCGGAAGCCCCTACGGCGTAGGCATATAAAGGAAAGCGGGCGAACACCGGGCTTTCCGGCGTGAAGGAAATCCCCTTCCGCTCAAAAACGGCCAAAGTGGCCGGAAAGACGACGCCGGTGCGAAATCCTTTCCCCTGGGCGATGTTTCTTCCGATTTCGCCGTAGTGGCAGAACTCATAGCTCACCCCGCCTTTAAAAAACCGGGCGTAGACCTCCATAAAAAGGAAGGCGTATAAGCAGAAGAGCAAAGCGGCGTGAAAAGCCGGGGATTTAAGCAGATTATCCCGGTTCATGGTCCCAGAATATCATTTAGGCCGCGGCTTGGAAACATAATTCAAAATAAGCTACATTAGCTCCGCCATGCCTCGAGCCCGTCCGGCAAAACCCTCCGTCGTCGTCAGCGGAATCTCGCTCGGCCTTCCAGGGAGCCGCCATAAAATCTTCGACGATCAAAATTTTGAAAGGATTTTACGCGGCGAAAATTTAATAGAACCCTTAAGCCGTGAGGAGCAGCAAAAGCAGCTTGACAAAAACATCACCCGGCTGGTCAAAACCAGCCGGGAGTCCCGCATTGAGACGGTGGACAGCGCGGAAAAAACCGTCCGCTTGGCGGCAAAGGGCGGGAAGCTCGACCTGAAAAACGATTTCGGCATCTCCCCTGAATTTGCCGCGACATTGGACCGCACCGCCGAACTCGCCCTGCCGGCGGCTCTTCTGGCGTTGAAAGACGCCCGGATTCCACTTGAAAATCACATCCTCCCCCGCTCGCTCTCCCAAGAAACGGGGATCATTTTTGCCTCCGCCCTTCCGGGCCTGAGCAGCCTGGCTTCGGAGCTCAAGGGCGACCGCTTCAACCGCCATTTCATATTGAAGGCCATGCCATTGGCCCATGCCCAGATCGCCCAGTGGATCGGCTCCAAAGGCCCCGCGATCCATCTCAACGCCGGTTTCGCCTCCACCCCGGCGGCCTTGAGCCTGGCTGAGGACTGGATCCGGCTGGGACGGGCCAAAAGGGTGCTGGTCGCTTCGGCCGATGACGCGACCGGCCCGGAGCTTCAAGAGTGGGTGCTTTCCGCCTTTCTGAGCATGGGAGCCGCTTCGACCGGGACGGACGCCGCTGCAGCCGCTCTTCCCTTCGATCAACGGCGCCACGGCACGATCATCGGCATGGGAGCCGCCGGATTCGTTGTGGAAGCGCAAGAGGAAACCCTAAAAAGAGGCCTGAAACCGTTGGTAAGAATTATCGCGACCGAACAGATCAACTGGGGACATCATCTGACGCGCCTCGACGCCGAACAGATCATCGAGCTGATGGAAAAAACCTTAAAAAAAGCCGAGGCAGCCGGCGGGCTTGAGCGCAAAAATCTGTCGAATCATCTGCTCTACATGTCCCACGAGACCTATACTCCCGCCAAAGGCGGAAGCGCCCAATCCGAAATCAAGGCCTTAAAACAAGTGTTCGGAAAAGATTTTTCCAAGGTGCTGATCTGCAACACAAAGGGCTACACGGGCCATACGCTGGGCGCCGGAGTTGAGGACGCCGCCTTGATCAAGATGCTGGAAACCGGTCGCGCGCCCAAAATCGCAAACCTGAAAAAACCCGACCCCGAATTTGCCGGCGCAAAATTCAGCGACGGAAGCCCCCACCGGCGCCGCTACGGCCTGCATGTCGCCCTCGGGTTCGGCTCCCAGGGAGCCTGCGTTCTTTTTGAAAAAATGCGATAGGCGGATCGTCAGTACCCCAACTCCCTCAGGCGCTTGTCCGAGAAACCGAAGTAGTGTCCAAGCTCGTGCAGGAATACCCTTCGTATTTCGCGCACCATCCGCGCGCGGTCGCCGCCGCAGTACGCCTCGATCTCCGCCCGAAAAAGGGTGATTTTGTCCGGCATGACTCCGCCGTAGTCCGTCCCGCGCCGTCCGTAGGGCACTCCCTCGTAGAGCCCCAAAAGCCTCCAACTTTCCCCCCCGCGGCCCACCCTCTCACGGTGCTCGCGGCCGGGACGCTCTTTGAGCACCACCTCGACGTTGTCCACCAGCTTCCGGAACTCCTCCGGCAAGCTTTCTATCCCCTCGGCCACAAGCTTCCTGAACTCGGATTTTTCCACGGTATGGGCGCGCCGGTTTCATTCGGAAGCGCCGGCGCGATAACGAAGGATTGTTCGCTGGACGCGGGGCCATCCGGGGGCGGCGCGGATCAGTAGAGGCTGCAACGGCAGACGCGAGAGCCTTGCGGCTGCGCCCGTCTCAGGCACAGGGCCCGGGCCTCTTCTTCGGAAGAGACGCCGTCCGTGTCCCGGCCGTAGTACTCCGTCGCGAGATGAGCCCCGGTTTGGGCCGAAAGGAGCCCCCCCGCCGCCACCGCGCAAAAAACTGAGCGCATGTTCATCAAATAATTATAACAGACCATTTGCATTTTACAAGAGAGAAATCCCAGCGCGCGCCTCCGCCCATTTCGCGCGCTCAAATGCGGCTCAGCAGTTCCGCTTTCTCGACCAGCCGGATGAACTCAGCCCGGTAGCCCTCCGCGTCCGCGCCCTTGGCGCCCCGGGCCATTTTGAGGATGTCCTGATAGGTGATCCATCCTTTATACTCGGAGTCGCGCAGCAGCATGCCGAACCCCGCCGCCGCCGCCGAAAAGCGGAAATCTTCCGGAGCCTCTTTCCATCCGCGCTCGGCGTCGGCCACCGTCGCCACCATCAACCGGCTCTCCGATTCCTGAGGTTTTTTATAACGGAACTTGACCGTCAGGAGGTCGCTTGCATCGGAGGCGGCCGCGGAATTCGCCGGCTTTTGATATTTGAGGGGATCGACGCCAGGCAAATCGGCCTTCACCCCGGGCGGGATGATCTCGTAGAGAGCCGTCACGGTATGCCCGGAGCCCAACTCCCCGGCGTCTTTCTTGTCGTTGCTGAAGTCCTCGGCCTGGAGCAGGCGGTTCTCATAGCCCACCAGCCGGTAGGCCTGCACGCGGGCCGGATTAAACTCCACCTGAATTTTGACGTCTTTGGCGATGGTGAGCAAAGTTCCGCCCATTTCTTGGACCAGCACTTTCTGGGCCTCCAGCAGGCCGTCAATATAGGCGTAGTTGCCGTTGCCCTTGTCGGCCAGCATTTCCATGGTGGAGTCCTTGTAATTGCCCCGGCCGAAACCGAGTGCGGTTAAATAAATTCCGTGTTCGCGTTTTTGCTCAATCATCCGCACCAGTTCGCCCTCGCTCGTGACGCCGACGTTGAAGTCGCCGTCGGTGGCGAGGATGACGCGGTTGTTGCCGTCCTTTAAAAGATTTTGCCGCGCGGTCTCATAGGCCAGCTCGATTCCCTGGCCGCCGGCGGTCGACCCGCCCGCTTCCAGTTGCTCCAGCGCCTCCAAAATTTTTTCCTTGCGGTCGCCCGGCGTGGACGGCAGCACCAGGCCGGCCGAACCGGCGTAGGCCACGATCGCCACGCGGTCCTGGGGCCGGAGCTCTTCGACCAAAAGCCGGAAGGCCTTTTTAAGAAGCGGAAGCTTCTCTGTGGACTGCATGGAGCCGGAGCTGTCCACCAAGAAAACAAGATTGTTGGGCGGCAATTGTCCCTGAGGCGTGCTCCGGCCCTTGAGACCTATGCGCACCAGCTTATGCTCCGGCTTCCAAGGACACGACGCGATGTCGGTCGTGATCGAAAAGGGATGCTCCCCGGCCGGCTCCGGGTAATCGTAGCGGAAGTAATTGATGAACTCCTCGATTCGCACGGCGTCTTCGGGCGGCAGTTGGTCCGAGTTCAAGAAGCGGCGCGCGTTGGCATAAGAGGCGGCGTCCACGTCGATGGAAAACGTGGACAGCGGGAAGCCCGCCGCGGTCCGGAATTTATTTTCCTCCAAATACCGGTAGGATTCCGTGTTGAAGTCCTGCGCGTAGGCGCCGGCGGGAGCCGGAGCGCTCATCTCCGCCGCGACGCCCATGGCGCTGGATTGGATTTTCGCGCCCAGGAATTTGGGCATCGGATGGGTCGCCGTGCTGTACCGGGCCTGAAGATGAGCCTGCGGCGGCTTAACCGGAACGGAGACGGGCAAGGAAGATTTTTTTTGATCTTCCTGAACAACGGGCTTGGATGAGGCGGATGGGCCGCCGTGGCGCCGCGCGCACCCCGCCGCAGCCGCCAAGCCGAGCGCCAGCCCGGCCGCTAAGAATTTTCTCGCTTGAGTTCGGGGTTTCATCGCATTCCTCCTCGGGGCGTTAGCCCCCGTCCGCCGTTAGACACGCCGGCCGGAGGAAAGTTCCCGGAAGCTGCGAAAAAAAGCGAGGTTTCAGCCCGAAAACCGCAGTTGCAACCTCTGTCTCGTCTGAAAGCACTGTGCGAAATTATGCAACTGCGGTTGCACCTGCGGTGCCGGACAACCCCGTCGCTGTTTTACAGCGACGGCCGGAGTATGCGCCGCTGGCGCGCCAGGCGCCGCGAGCACTGCGTACGGCCCTGCGGGCGAATTCCCCGCCGGGGAATTCGGGTTAGCGCGAAGCGCCGTCAAAAAAGCGCTGCAGGTCGGAGACGTTGTCGAGGGAAATCGGCATGACGGCAGGGTCGATTCCCCCGCCCGAAGATAAAAGCCCGCTGAGATCGATCCGCTCCTGAGTATCGAGGGCATTTTTCACCCAAACGGAAACTTTGCTGAGATTCTCGCGGCCGGGCAAGCGCCCGGCGGAAAGTTTGCCGAAACGAAGAGCTTCCAGATTCTCGAGCTTCCTGGCTCCCGAAGCCCACCTCGCGAGCCAACTTCCGGCATCCTTTTGGCGGGCCCGGCCGACCCATCTCGCCCCAAAAACGCTCGCGGATAAGTCATCTAAATCAAAAGCATTGCCTTGGGTTTGAGAATCTTTGAGTTCCTTATCGTAGGCGACGGCCTCGGCGATCGGCGCTCCCCAAACCGCGCTCAGCCAGCCGCCGTAGATAAAATGGAGGGCTAAATCCTGCCGCTGCTGAAAAACTGGTTTTTCCCCTCTTTTCGTCCACAGCACGAGTCCGCCGAACGTTTCTTTGAGCGCGTCATCGGCGTTGGGCGAGGAGCCAAGACGCCGCGCGCACAACCGCCGGAAGACCTCGCCAAGCCCGATGCCCTCATTTTGCCAGCCCAAAATTTCGCGGTAAACTTCCTCGCTTCCCCGGCTAACCACCGCGGTCTCTATGTCGGCGATCTGCATTTGCGCGCCGGGGACCGCCGCATCCATGGCGCCGGTCGCAAACGGACCCTCGGCCCGGACGGAAGCTGCCAGCATCGGGGTCAAAGCCAACAACATGCTTATTTTTCGCAAAAAGCCCTTGACGCCGGCGAGCTCGCGGTAAAGAAGCGCCGCCCCGCGAATTGCCTTTCGAAAGTCGCCGAGGTGCAGGCTTTCGTTTTCTGAGTGCGGGTTGGAGCGCGGATCTTCGACTCCGATGAGGAGCGCCGGGGCCCCGCCCAGCGCCTTTGCAAACGGGCCGACGAAGGGGATGGAGCCGCCGCAGCCGACAAAAACCGCTTCACGTCCGTACCCCGCCGCCAGGGCGCGCCGCGCGGCCGCGAAGGCGGGGTGCCGCGTGTCGGTGGACCAGGCGGGGCCCGCGATCTCCTTTGAAAATTCGACCCGCGCTCCCCAGGGAACGGTTCGCAGCAGGTGCCGCTTGAGCAACCGTAAAGCCCTCTGCGGGTTTTGCCCGGGCACGATGCGCACGCCCCCCCGGCACCAAGCCGATTCGTTGACGATATTGGCGCAGTCCTTCCGGGAACTGGCTTGTATGGCGTTCACCGCGATCGAGGGAAGCCGCCACATTTTTAGTATGGGCGGAGCCTTCCCGCCGACAAGCTCGACGCCGCTCAAAACGCCGGACTGCCGGCGATAAACGCGCTCCGTGCAGCGCAGGGAGCGCAGGTTTGCCGCCTCGGCGCGGCCCATCGGCCGGATGCCGTCTGCCAGCCCCTTGACGGCGATTCGCCCCGACGCGTTCGTCAACGAGGCGATCATTTTCGCCAGCGCTTGCACCGGGTCGGGAAGGGGGCCACCCCACATTCCCGAATGCAGGGGATGGTCCGATGTCCTCACCGTCACGTCGACCCCCACCGAGCCGCGAAGGGTCGTGGTCAGGCTCGGAATGCCCACGTCAAAATTTCCAGTGTCGGTCAACACCATCGCGTCGGCCTGAAGAAGCCGCTTGTATTTCCGCAAGAAAGCCTCGAGGTGGGTCGAGCCGATTTCCTCCTCGCCTTCCACGATCAGCTTCACGTTGAGCGGCAGGCGGCCCTCGGCTTCGATCCATGCCGACACCGCCGAGGTGTGGACAACCACCCCCGCCTTATCGTCCGCGGACCCGCGGCCCCACAGACGGCCGGATCTCTCCGCCGGATCAAAGGCGGGAGACTTCCACAGTTCCCGGCGGCCCGGGGGCTGGACGTCGTGATGGGCGTAAAGGAGGAGTGTCGGCGCGTCCTTAACGCCGAGCCGCTCGCCATAGACATAGGGGTGCGCCCCGGGCAGAGTGAGGATCCGCACGCTTTGCAGGCCGCGCGCCTTAAGGAGCCTCGCCACGGCCACGGCGGAACGCCGCACCTCGCCCGCGTCAAAGCCCGGGAAGCTGACGCTTGGAATCCGCACCAAGGTCTTCAAGTCCTCGACCGAGCGGCGGAAGCGCGAGTTGCAAACCGAGAGCAGGTCGGCCATCGAAGAAAGAATAGCGCCTTCGTCCCGCCCCCGTCAAGCGCCCGGAGGCAAATTATCCCAAGCCCCGCGAAGGACCGGAGCAAGCGCCACTGGCGCCCCAGGTGCACCGAGCACTGCGAGGGGCCGGAAGTCCCACGCCTTCCTAGGTCCTTTATCATCAGCAAAGTGGGCCTAAAGCCTCATTGCGGCGGCGGCGGCGTTTAATAGAATCTTGGGGACGGGCAGGACTTTTCTCAGGAGGCAGGCTCTAATGAACCAAACCTCAATAAACGCGAATAAAATTTTCCGCCGGCGCCGCCTCATCGCTTTGTCGCTTTTGTGCGCCTGCGTCGGGAGCGTCTCCATCGCCTCCGCCGCCGGCGGCCGGGCGCGCGTCGTTCGAACCCGCGGCGCCTCAAGCTTGAGCCGCGCCCAGCGGCTGCAGTTCCGCTCCATCGTCCGAAACCTCAATTTAAGCCGGCCGGCGACGCCCGCCGCGGTGAGGGAGCGCGAGCGCCTGGCCCAAATTTATCTCCAGATCGAGTCCGGCGCCTCGGCCGCGAAAAACCTGCCGCGCCCCTCGCGCGCCGACGCCGACTCCGCCCGCGCCTACGGGGCTCTTCAAAACCTCCTTTTTAAATCCTCAACGGAGCAAGAAGCCTTTCTGAAAAAACAGGGGCTCGCCTCCGCCGACGTGAAAAGCGCGATGGAGACTTTGAGTGCCCTCAGCAATTACTTCGACGGCGCCGACGCGAGCCAGTTGGAGCGGGCCGTTGACGCCTCCGTCTCCACCCGCCGGCCGGCCGCCAAGAATAAACCCCGCGCAAGTTCGCGCCAGAGCATGGATATCGATCTCTCCAGCCTGGAACCCTCGGTGGCCATCACTCACCAGAGCGACGGCTCGGTGGAGGTGCAGTCCCGCCTTGATGATTGGCTCATCAACTTCTACCACCAACCGCAAAAAGAGGGCGCCGAATCCAAGGGCTTTGTGATGGAGAGGCGCATGACGACCTCGGAGTTGGGGCTTCTGCGCCAAGCGCTTGAGAAATCCGCGCCCGGTCCTTATCCGCTGGCTGCGCTTAAATCCAAAGCCGCGCAGACCCTGCCTCGCCAGGCCGATTACGAAAACCTCAACAACCGCCTTTGGATGCATACTTTGGACTTTTCCGGCTTCAAGCCTTTGAGGGCCGTCGAGGAGCGCTGGGGAACTGTGGTGGATGGAATCGTGGGGCGTATCCCCGTCAGCCTTCACTTTTTCGATGGTCGCCTGCCGGGCTTCGACCTGAAAATCCTGGTGCGAAAAACGATGAGCCGCAGGGAGATGCTCCAACTCAAGGAAGCGCTCACCCGCCGGGTCATGGATCCGCAATCGCCGCTTTTAAAGCATTACGGCGTGGCGCTCCGGACTCTGGAAAATCTCCTAGCCGGCGGCAAGCCCCTTCGCTGACGCCGGTCTCTTTCGGCCGCTGCCGCCAGATCAACTGCGCTGCATTCCCCTAAATAGTAAATTCCTTTTTTCATAGCGGCGTTCAAAATGAATCCTTGGGACGATATCCAAAGGCCGGGTTTCCCCTCCCTGTCATCCGGTTTGGAAGCCGATTTCGTGGTCGCCGGAGGCGGCTTCAGCGGGCTGTCTTTGGCCTACTACCTCGCCACGCTCGCCCCTGCCGCGAAAACGGTTCTGATCGAGGCGCAGACGTTGGGTTTTGGGGCCAGCGGCAGGACGGGAGGAGTCGTCATGCCTGGGACCGCCGCCGAGGAATCCTCGGGGACGGAAAACGCGCATCTTTTTCTTGAAAATTTTCTAAAGGCGGAGGGCATCGGATGCGAATGGCGGATGCGGGCCTGCTCCGTCCTGTCCAGAGATGCCGGATTCGCCGGCCTTTCGAATCTGTCTTGGACCGATTCTGGAACGCTTCGAGTGAAGGCGGTCGTCCCAGGCGGAGATTTAAATCCGGGATTGTATCTTCAGGGACTCATCCAAGCGGCGCAAAAACGCGGGGCGCTGATTTTTGAGAGCACGCCGGCATTATCCTTCGAGCGGTCTCACCAAATAACGGTGCGGACGCCCTCGGCTGCCATAAGAACCAAAGCCCTCATTCTAGCGACGAACGCCTTCAACCTGGAAAAATTCGCGCACGGCCGCTATTTCTTTGCGCTCAACACTTTCGCGCTGGCGACGCAGCCAGTGTCCAGGGATATATTGACCTCCGCGGGCTGGAAGGACGAAAGGCCCTTTTACACCAAGGAGCTTCCCTACCTCTGGGGGAGAACCACGACCTCCGGAAAAATCATCATGGGTTCTGGTCTGGACAGGTATGAGGAGGCGCCGACGCCTGCAACGGCCCAAACCCGCTTGGATGACCTGGAGGCGAGATTTCACGCTCTTCATCCGGCCTTCAAGAATATCAAGGTGGAACGCCGCTGGTGGGGGCCTTTGTGCATGCCGAGGGACAGGCTCCCCCGGATTTTAAGCGATCCGGAGGAACCGGGCGTTTTCTTCCTGGGCGGATACTCCGGGCACGGGGTAGCGCTCAGCCATCTTTTCGCCAACTACCTGGCCCGATACCTCTGCGGAGATGAGAAGGCGCTCGATCCCATTGCGTGGGCGCTGGCCTATCCACCTCGGGAAGGCGGGGCGTGGCTCAAACGGCTGAAAACCAGGCTTGTCCTGTGGGCTTATCAGAGGAATTGGCTTCGCCCATGAGCTCGTCGCCATCGCAGCCCCGGCGCCCAACCTCTTGGTCCGTCCGGAAAACTAAAAGAAATTCTCAAGAAAGGCGCGGACTTGCGGATTTTGGAAATTGACGTAGCAGCTCTCGTCGGAAGTCGAGCCGTCCTGAAGCCAAACCTGCAAACTCTTTGAAAGCACCCCTTTGATTTTTCCGTCCAGGATCAGCGGCCCTCCGGAATCCTGGCCGGCGGGAACGCAGCCGGTCCTTTCCGGCATCGGCTCCTCCGGCGGGGGCAAAGTCGTCTTTTTCAGGCAAATGAAATCTGTGTCGACCCGGCCTATTTCATTCTCCCCTATTCTGCGCTTGCCGTCGGCCTTCCATTCGCCGCTCACCGTGACGCCGTATCCCGCGACGAAAACCTTCGAGCGCCGGGGAATGTCGCGGAAATCGGCATCCAGGCCGCCGGAGAGCGCCGCCTCCAATTCAAGGACCGCGACGTCAAATTGCTCGCCGTCCCTGAACTCGCCTTGATACTCGGGATGGATTTCAAACCGGCTGATCGCCGGACCCTGTCTGTCTCCGTCCGGACCCAGAAAAATCCGCAGGTTGCGCGCCTGCGCCGGCCCGCGGTCCTGTCCTGAACCCGCATACAGACAATGAGCGGCCGTCAAGACGTAGCGGCCCCTAAAGAGGACGCCCGTGCAATGCGTCTCTTTTCGCGTATCGGCGACCCTGACGACGGAAGAAAAAGAATCGGCTTCATCTTCAGAGCAATTGATTCCCGCCGCGCAGAAGTTGGGCCACACTCCGGCAAGGCTCAGAGCGACAAGCAGCGCGACGGCAGGAGAAGAACTCGTCTTAAACATATTTGAGCAAACAGCCTTCGATGGAGCGCCCGGCCCATCGGGCGGGTGAGATTTTGATCGCGCCGCCGGAAGACTTCGGTATTTCCGATTATTATACCAATTTCCTCCCACCTCTTCGACGGGAAAGACTTGTCGAAGGCCGGGGCAAAGCAAGCGGTTTGCGCGGCGCCATCCCGCCTGGCATGCCTCTTTAGCCTATTTTGGTTTAGGCCCTTTTTTTAACTCTAGCTGGGTCCAAAGACCCTCGCCCAAAACCCTAGCTCTGTTAAAATTTAAATGACATGGTAAGCTGCCGCGCGGGGGCTAATTTGGGCCGGTCCTTCCTTTTGAGTCTGCTCTTAATTTTCCAGGGTTCTAGCCTCAGGGCTGAACTTTTGAATTCAGCCGCCGTCGCGGCGATAGAAGAGGATCTAAGTCGCGGCAATGTCGATGGAGCCCAAGAAAGTTTGGACCAAGCTTTTGACAAGGCGGATGCGGTCCCGGCGGCGGTTCATGTGGATAAGGGCATGAGCATGGGTTTCTCAGCGGGTGTTCCCGTGGGCCGGGGCGTTGTGGGCGGAGGAAGCGGAACGGCGGATATCGCCGCGCCCCTCAACGATCATGGGCTGTCCTTCAAGGCCTATGTGGGAAATCAATCGGCGATGTATGACGAAAGAATCAATCCCCACACGGGGGAAAAAATGTGGACGGAGCTTGTCGCCTTCATGCCTCTGGGATTGGAGCAGAATCTTTGGGGGGTCTCCTTCAACGGCAAGGACGGAAGCGCGGTGATTTCTGTGGTTCCTTTCGTGGGCGCGGGACTGGCGGTCGGGACCGTCCAGATTCTGGAAAACCTAGGGGCCAGCGATTTGGATGGAAACGGCGATTTGGGCAGGAATAGGAGCTTGGCTACTTCCTACGGTTCGGCCGGGATCAAATTGGTTCACAAGAGCGGCCCCACGATGGCCTTTTTGGTGCAGCAGATTCAAAACACCGTCCACCACCGGCACGATGCGACCTTCGTGGGCGGCACATTTTCCTGGAATTTTCAGCGAAGAGAAAAATAGAGAAAAATCCGAGTTCTGGGGACTCCCCGCCTCGGTCGAAAAGGATTTAACGGAGCTATGCGGCTGATTGACTTATGAGCCTAAAGTTCCTGGCGGCGGGCGCCATTGCGGTTGCTTTCTCATGTTCCATCCTCGCTCCAGGCGCAGCCGGCGCCCCATCGCAGCCGGCTTCGTGGGACCTTGGACCTATTTTAGAATAGGTCCAAAAACCCTGTTTGCCCTTCCCAAAAGCCCCAGGCGGAATTCTTGAAGAATTTCGTAGAATTTCTACACTGCCAACGAAGTCATTGGCGCACGATGGTGGGAGAGAAAATTAATGTCTAAGCTAAGAATCGGGATGTTTTCAGCCGTCTTGCTCACGGGAACAACGCTGAATTTTCAAATGGGCTACGGCCTGGATTCGAAAGCCCCGGAGGGCTGGACGGACGGAGTCCAATTTTTTGATGGAGCCGAACCGAAGAGCGGCGTCGTTTTCGTGCGGGCCGAAAATCCAAATAATCGAACGGTCGAATCCAGAGAGGTGATTTCCAGGGAAATCATATCGCAAACCCCAAAACAAAAGCAGGGAGTGGATCAAACGCAACCCTTCCAGAGAAAAGCCGGGCAAAATCAGTTCTCCACCGCCATAGAAACTCAGGTCAATTGGGTATGGACCGAAACCTGGCGTGAAACTTGGCGCGAAGAGGGATATGACACGGTCGATCACTGGAAAACGGTCTGCGAAAAAGTGCCGGGAAACGGAAAGGGTGATTGGCACGGCTTCTATGGAGAATTCAGCGGCGTGTCAGGAAACCGGCCCGAACAACTGGCCGCCGCCGTCAAGGGAATTGGGAACTCCACGGCCGAGTGTTTGGTGGAAAAGGGCCTCCTGCGCGATAAGCCGGATGACTGGGATGCCTTCAAGGCGCGCATGCGGCAGGCCGAAAACGCGTGCGGAAAGCAGATTTATGACAATGTGATTGAAAAGTACGGCGGGGAAAATGCCCAAAAGCTGGGCTATTCCAAGCAGGAAGTCTGCGAACAAAAAAACTTCCCTAGAAATGTGCCGTATGTCGATGATTGGCGGGAAGTCAAGCCCGAGCCCAAATCCGAGCTGGCCAATAATGCCAAGAGAGCCTTCAACATCATCGTCCAGGGCGCCCCCTTGCTTCCTTCGGAGGAAGAGACAATAACAGCCGAATTTGACGGCTTGAGCGCCGACGTGAGAGCGGACTCGAGGTACAACAACTACACCAAGACGGTGAAAGGAAATCAATATACTTTGACGGGCCGGCGCCTCCTGGCGACTCCCAACAACTCGCTTAAGATGCAGATTCGCAATGCCGGCGCCAACCAAGTCTTGAGCATCACCGACCACGACTATATAAAGGGCCTGGATAATCCGCAGGCGCAGACTTCGGCCGTAATCAGCGTGATCAAGAAGATCACCACGACCAAAGAAGTGGGCTGGTGGCCGTTCAAGCGCACCGTGACGGAGGAAACCACAAAATTAGCGGCGCAAGACACTATTCCCCTCAAGAACGGTCAAGCGGAAAAATCCTTCAGCGACATCGCAAAGTTTTCCGTGGCGCCCCGGGACAAGTTCTTTGTGGAATTTGAGGTCCAACGAACCAACAGCAAGTTCAACAACAACACCACAAGCCCAAAGCAAACAACGCCCGACTACACTCGCTGAAAGCTTGCCCAACGTGCTGTTTCATCCGGCGGCCGCGGTTAAGGCAGAATTCGGGACCGGTCGGGCCTTCCATGGCCAGCACTGCCGCGAAAACCTCCCACTCTGCATCCTTGCATGCCTTAAACTCCCCCTCTTTCAAATCGGGCATGCATTAAGTCCTGCGCTCCGGAATTCCTAAAAGCCTTTCAAGGCGATGGTCTTGCGGAACGTTTTGACGGACTCCAGGGATTGCCGGAACGGTCCCGCGAGGTCGGTTTGGGCGTCCAGAAACGCCTCGATATCTCCCTCCATCCCCTCAACGAAGGCTTTGGTCCCATCTTTGAAAAGGGTGAAGTCCCAGTCTGATTTGGCGGACCATTCCTCGCCCGTGCCGGGCTCCTTGCCTTCGTTTTGCGGCAACTCCATAAATTGTTCCAGAGACTCCTCGTTGAGGCGGATTCTGAGCAGCGGCAAATCCGAGGCGACGAAATTCTTCAGCATCTTCCCTTCTTGAAATTTCCAGCAGTACAGGCTCATCGAAAGCAAGGACTGCGCGCCTTCGGCGCTTTGCTTGTCCTGCTCCTGTTTGCGGATGGAAGCGCATAGGGTCGTGAACCGGGGCGTGATCTGCGCCTGGGCCTTTTCCAGTGTGTAGTCCAGCGCCTCATAGGAAACGTCGCCATAGGCGATAGGCTCCGCGAAAAGAGGAGCGCCAAAAGGCGTCCATTTGCCGTCTTGATTTAGAAAAACGCTCAGGACAAAGTAGCCGTACCATTTGTCGTAGGGAGGCCCCCCTTCCGCGCAAAAGTGCCGGTGTTTTGCGACGGTCAGGATGTCCGGCTGTTCGTCCTGGTTTAAGTCCACGCTGTAAACGCTCAGGGGCTCAATGAGCATATCCGGGGCTGCGCCGTCTGGTTCGGCGGCATGGCCGCAACGAGCGATTTCGGAGAACAAGGAGGAATCCAGAAGGGAAAACCCCGTGGAACGATAGGGGAATGGCTTGGGATTTTCCAGTTTCTGAAGCCGCATGGACATGATCTTGGCCAGGACGGGCGCCCTCAAATAATCCGGGTCCGGATCGGAAAAAATCTCTAACTCGCCGGTTTGTTTGTTGGGAACGGCCCGGTCGATGTAAAACTTGGGTTCCTCCGCCATCTCCAGAATTTTCACCGGGGAGCTTCCGGCAAAAAGGCGCGCCGGCTCCAACAACAGCAACGTCCATAAGACGGTTTTCTTAAGTCGCGTGCGGGACATGCTGCCCCCTTTTTCAGCTTGTGCCATCAATGAACTATGCGGGTCCCTATTTCTTATTTCCGTTGCGACGGAAAGTTACCTGGCATCGCACCGCAGGATAGGACGGAATCCGTTGCGGGCCGCTTCCTTGAAACCGGCCTGCCCAAACGCGGAGGCAAGCCCGGTCCATGCGAAGGCGTCGGGCATCTTCCCCTTGCGCGGCTCCATGGGGTAGCCCTCCAGCGTCTTTCCGCCCCTCTCGCGGACGAAGCGCTTGGCGGCCCGGAGAAGTTGGACGGTGAGTCCCTTCCGGCGCCATGGTTTGGCCACGAAAAAGCACGTCACCGACCATACGGGCCTGTCGTCCACGCGCTTGAGTGCCGGCGACCTATCCAGAACGGGATAAGCCTCCCTCGGCTCAACGGCGCACCATGCCACGGGGCGTCCACCGCAATAGGCCAGCAGTCCCGGGCATGTCCCGGAGTTTACGATTTTCCTAAAAGCCTTCTTATTGCCCTCGCCTTTCTGCGCCGTCCATTGAGCTCTCGGCACGCGCCACCACATGCACCAGCATCCGCCGCAGGCGCCGCGCTCTCCAAAGAGTGCCTCAAAATCCTGCCAGCGCTCCGGCGTCAATGGAAAAAACTTAAGCTTCATCAAGCAAGAGCCGCCTCTACCAGTTGGACAGCCATGACTCGCCGCCCCCTGCCGACCCGAGCATCCCCTTCCCCAAGTTAGTCAACTTAATCAAGCCCCCTTTTGCGGAACTCCGCCCCTCGACCTCTTTCCCAAACTTTCTAATCTTGAAAGCCTGACAACACCTTGCAAATTGCACGAATCGCAAGCCTCACCCCCTTTTCGGCTCCTAATGGGGCCCACCAGCCTGCGGTTGCCAGATATTGTTCTATGGCCGCCGCCCGGAGGCTAGGAACACCTCCCAGTCATCCCACATCCCTCGCGCCGCCTTCAGCAGTTGCTTGGCCGAAACGGCGAAGTAGGCCCAGCCGTCGTCGGCGCGGACCGCGCCAGCAGGCTGAAACATCCAGCCTGCTGTGGCAACGATGACGGCATTGGGACTGAACGGCAATGCGCGCAGGTTTTGAATAAAGCGGGGCCAGTCGTTGAGGGTCTGGTGCGCGTTTGAAACGTCCAAAACCGAGACTTGAATTCCCCGGTGTTTCAGCCGATCCGCCACGGCCTTCAAGGCCATTTCTCCGGTGAGGCTGCCGTTGACCGCCGCGATTCTTTTCTCCCTAACTTGGCTTTGGATCGCCGAGAACAACCCGCTTGATCCGAAATAAGAGTTTTGCCAGCGTTGGGGCTGCTTGGCAAACTCCATGATCGAATCGACGAGAGAGCCTGTGGCGTCCCAGGCTGCCGCTTCCAGAGCCTCCTGCACCGCGCGGGCCTGCGGGCGGGGGCGCGGAGGAAAGAACATCAAAAGCCTTTCAAAAAAATTCCATGAATTTCGCGGAGCCCGCAGAAGTTTTTGCAGGAAGACGCTTTCCGCGATCCCGCCGGCGCGCACGGAGGCGAGCAGGTCTTGATCGAGCGGCCGATCGAAAAGCTCCATCAAATACTGAAAACGATCCTGCGACGTTAGGATCAATTCCAGATTCCTCCGATTGAAAGCGGTAGCAGCGCGGTCATGGTCGAAAATGATCACATGGGAAAAATCGCCCAAGGCCGCGTCGTTAAGAGCGCGGAATGTTCCGACCGAGATCAGAGCTCCTTTTTTTGCTTTCAGCGCCGGCGCGAAAAGATGGCCGTCATATTCGTTAGGGGGGATAAAAGCTCCCGAGAATACTCCCCCTTCCTCAGGGACGTCTCCCATAGGCGGATTGCCGGAGAATAAGCGGCCCAACCTCGCCGCCACGTCCGCTGACGGCGAACTGTTTTTCTTCCCTAATTGCGCGTTGAACAGCGCCAATTTATCCTGTAGAGTTCGGTCCCTGCGCGCTTCGCGGGGGTGGGTGAATTTCTGACGCGCGAACGAAGCGCCGCGATTGAGATACTTCGGGACGGCAGGCGGGTTCGAAGGCTGCGACAGCGGAAGACGGATTGAATGCGCGCTCAGGGGCTGCCGAAATTTGCCGGCCCAGGTTGTCGGGACCCGCGGCGAAACTGAAAATGTCGCGACGCGTTGCGGGACATGACGCAGGCGTTGCTGATTGCGACCAGGCGTCCTCTGCGAGGCCGCATGAAGATCGGGGTCCAGTCCCGAGGCTGTCAGGAACGCCGCCAGGCAAAGGACAAAAAGTGCTCTCTTTTCCTTCGCAGCGCGGCTTCTATGCCATCGCCATAGCTCCTTCATCCTTTAAGGTTAGCGCCCAAGGAGGAAAACCACAGGGGTCTTTAGGGCCCTCAGGCGGCGCCAAAGGACCTAGGTGTTTATTAGGAAGAAGAGACTGCTTTACTGCCCCCTATCTCAAGCAGCGTCCGGAATCAAATATGGCGTCCCAAAATTGTCGTCGGTATACTTGGATTTTAAGCCTAAGAGAATTGCGCGAATCGCAAACCAGACCCCCTTTCGAGCTCAATGCGAGGTGCAGGCGATATTTTCAGACGCCGTCCTGATCACCCTATGACCGAGGGGCAGGATGCATTACTTTGCTTGACATGACTTGCCAAAACGCGGGGTTGCAATTTTTTACTTTCCATGTTATGCTTTGAAATCGGCAATATGCTCGATGTGAAGGAGTCCTATGAAAAGTGTTCTATTGTTTCCATTTTTTGCCTTCGGCCTGGGGGTCGCTTCACCCCCCCAAGCGCTTGCCCAATCCGCTCTTGACCCCGGCGGCGTCTTTACCCAGCCGTCCTGCAGTACGGGCAAGGCCATCGCCGACGCCATGTTCGGCTTCGCCCCGACCCCTTCCGGACTGACGCCTCCCGTCATCGACGTCGGCGGATTCGGTCCGTATTTTGAGGAAATGGGTCTTTTTAACCAATTCAGCGCCTTTTTGACAGTCATCGATGTGAATAAAAGCGGCGGCAAAGATGGCGGCAAAGACGGCGGCAAAGACGGCGACAAGGGCAAACCGGGCTGCGGCTATGAAAAGCCCGGCACAGGCAAGGACGGCGGCAAGGACAAGCCCAAGCCCCCCGAAAAGGACAAGGACAAAGACAAAGAGAAGCCGGGCAAGCCCGGCAAGGATGAAAAACCCAAGATCTTCACCTACGCCAACCTGGTGGACACCATCGCTTATTCTCTTGATACCAAGCAGATGGCGCCGGATATCGCGTCAATCGTCCAAAGCGGCCTGCGCGTGCTTGATCAAAAATTGGGTCCCGACGCCACGATATCCAGTCTTTTCCCGCCGGGCTTCGGCCGCGGCATAGAGCCGCTCTAATAATCCCCCCCGTTCGGTTCGCCGTTTAACAGACCGTGGCGTTGTTTGGCCCCCAACCGCCTCCCTGCGGCTTTTGCCCACGAAAACCTCGACTCCGCGCGCCGGCTCGGGCGCCCTCCTCCGCAAAGCCATTGGCAGCTTCCGTCAAGCTAAGCGCCGCGATGAGAAAAATTTCAAGTGACCTTTATTTTTTATTTTTAATACAATTTCGGCATGCTCGATATTGAAGATCTGGCTTACCTGCCATCCTGGTTTAACAAACAGACGGGAGTATCGTTCTTGATCACAGCCGCCTTTCTCTGGTTTTTGGTAAAAACCGCCAAAGAGATGTACCTGCAATTTAAAACGCGCCGCGAAAACGAACTCTCCAAGCTTCCTAATGAGGATGTGGAGGAAATCCGCGTCCATCAGCTCCTGATAGCACTTTCCTCGGCTACTTCTCCGTCTGACAAATGCCAATGGTTGACCCCCGTGGGTTTTGCTCTGGGGCTTGTCGGATTGATCTGGTTTTTTCTCGCTCCCCAGGGGACATCCCCTGCGACCATCGGCTCATTTGCGACCTTGGCGACCGGCATCGCCTTGCTTCTCGTGCACCACTTTATGTTCCCATCGGACCTGGATCGGGACTCGGCGCCGTTGAAATTCTACAGCGCGCTTAAATCCGGTGGCGGTTGGCGATTGGAAGGACACGATGTTCTGCGCGGCGAATACGGCGGCCTTTCCGTGCGAATTCAATTTTGCCAGCCGGAGGTTGACAAAAAGGGCAAAGAAAGGAAGCCGCCGGAAACCATTGTCAAATTCACCCTGCCGGAGGTCGCCGCGGCCAGACTCACTCTTCGCCGCGACGCCCCATGGTGGAAAACCGATTTCAAGGACTTATGGGCAAATCTGCGCTGCATAGAGCCCATGTCGCTGGGCGCGCTCAAGCTCTACGGCAGCCCCCCAGACCTAGCTCAGAGTATGATGTCAAGATGGATTGAGCAGGATTTCGAGCGGCGTCTTAAGACGGCGCAGCAGCGCCTGAAACTGACCCTCACTGCGCTTCGGTTGAATGGCAAATCCCTTGAACTCCATTTTGAAGGCTTGCTGGATGAGCCCGGGGATGAGGGTCCTTCCTTGAAGGACCAATTGGAGGAACTGCTTCGCGGAAGCCTTCCCTGGGCCCCGTCCAGTTAGGATTGCCTTTTTTTTCAAAACTCGCTTATACTGCCCCTTGTTTGATTGCAAGAAATTGACGAAGCAGGCGCACCCATTTTAGTTTCGTCGAGAAGAAAGACGCTTTAACGCACGGCATGCCGATTCATGTCTTAATCCACATGCCACCTTATATTCACGGCGGGCAGAATTGATTCCTCCTGATTTCTCATTGATTCGCCCCAAACGGAAATGAGCATCGGCAAATTCCTCTTCTACTTGCCCCCTTTTTCGCATCATGGTTGACTTTGGACCAGGGTCATCCTTGACTGTCCGCATTATTTCCGCAAGCTTTGAATAATCCATGGCAGCGCCTTTTAGATCGCCCAATATCTCATAAATTTTGCCGCGATAATAATAGGCGGTTGTGTTTTTCTTAATCTGAATGGCACGGCTAAGATCTTCCAGGCTGGATTTATATTGCTTTAATTTGAACGCGCAGATGCCTCTCTTTAAATAATCTTGGCACCTATCCGTTCTTGTGGCGTTCTTAGGCCGCCAAGCGATTGCTGTGTTAAAATCCTGAAGAGCCCTGCTATATTCCTTCATTTCAAGAAAAAGAGCGCCTCGATTAAAATATATGGTGGCATTAAACATCTGGGCGCCTGACTTCGGCATTAATCTTATGGCCTGATTGGAATCCTGGAGAGCGCTTTCATAATCCTTTAGACCCAAATAAGCGACCCCGCGAGCGGAGTGGATACCCGCAATCGCCGTTGGGTCTTTGTAGTCGACAGAAAGAGCTGCATTATAGTCGCTCAAAGCATTTTCATATTCATAAATTCTCATATTCGCTTCCCCACGGGACACATAAGCCAGGATCTTGAATTTTTCGCCATCGGGAGGACGCCATGCCTCCAGTGCTTCCGTATACAATGCTATTGCCTTTGGATTATTCGACTCCCGATCGGCAAGGTTAATCAACTTCTGGAATCGATTTTCTCCCCACGCCAACTTTGGAAACAATAGAAGAACGCAAATCAGAAATTTCACTTTCCCTCCAAATATCATCTGTCGGAATCTTGTACGCCCCCGTTTGATCGCAAGACCTGCTCCCGCCATCCGGCGCACGTCAAGTTTCTCAAGCCTGGGACGGATGGGGGCTGCTTTTTCTTGCCGCCAACGACAGCGCGAACAGGAAGATCCCCGAAACCAGCCACAGCCAGTAGCCGATCTTCATGGTCGACAGGACGACTCCGGTGAGCCAGTAGAGTTGGCCCAGCACGGCATAGCCGAGCAGCCAAGGCGTCCATCGCGTGCGGCCCCGCAAGAGCAGGAATATCCCGAGGATCATCAGCACATTGGCAGGGCAAGCCAACAGGACGTAGGAGACCCTTTTCGGCAGCGACCCGAAATCCGCATCCGGCACTGCAAAACTCATCACGGCGGCCTGCCAGCCAGGCACCGTCACGGATGCGCCCTTGAATTCGACAATGTTGGCCGGGAGCGCGAAGGAAACAGCATACGCCCCGGAAGACAGCCAAGCCGCGATCCTCTGTTTCTTCTCCATCGCAATCGTCTCCCCCACCCACGACCGTCAAGCCGCCAGCAGGAATTATAAGGCCCGTTTCAAATCCTGATCGCCCTTATCAGTTGGTGAACTTAGTGATGAGTGACCCTGTGCATCTGTCCTATCTGTCAGGCTGGCACGGTTTCGTTAAAGTCTGCCTCCCCTTTGAAGCTTATAGCTTCTTCATAAATTCCTCAGGGGATATTTTCGCCTCCCGGAGAATCTCCATCATTAGAGGCCTGACGATGTCCCTTC
>MGUX01000164.1:574-6219 GCA_001800185.1 Elusimicrobia bacterium RIFCSPLOWO2_12_FULL_59_9 | reverse complement strand
GCATGACAACGACAGGGTGGGTGTTTATGATCACCGCCTGGACCGCCATCATCTCCGTCTTGATCATTTGCTATTACCACATTCTGCGCACAAATAAGATCGGCGATGACCGGCATGCCGGGACCACTCAAAGGACCGACGTTGATGGATGATCGGACGCGCTCTTTTCAAGAGGAGGCCAAAATGCAACCTTCGGGCCGGCGGAAATCGCAGGAGCGGCAAGGAGAACACGAACCCAACCAGCAGGAACTCGGCCGGTATGAGTTCTCGTGGGGGCGTTTGATAGTATCTTTTGGTTTAAGCATCGGGTTTTCCACCGCCGCATACCTGATCCTACGTTTCGTTTTCGGCATCAAGATATAGGATCGGACTTTCTTTTCGCGCCTTTCCCCAAGCAGGGCCTTTGAAACCAAGTTATGGATTGGTCTATCCAAAATCTTCCGTCATTGAGCCTTATGGGGCTGATTCTGGTGTCTTTTCTCTTCCTCGCCAAGGGAGCAGATTGGCTGGTTCAAGAAGCGGTCGCGCTTTCCGTTCGATGGGGCATTCCAAAATCGATAATCGGGGCCACAATCATCAGCCTCGGGACCACGCTGCCGGAAACGACCGTCTCGAGCATGGCGGCTCTTCAAGGCAATTCGGATATGGCCCTAGGGAACGCAATCGGCTCCATCATTTGCAATGCGGGCCTGATACTGGGCCTTGCCTCCTGGATAACCCCATTGCCGGTGGATCAAAACACAATCCGGTGGCAACAGCGGGTTCAATTAGGCTCGGCTGCGTTTCTGATTCTGGCTTGCTTGCCTTGGCACGCTTTATCGACCACCTTCATTTCCGGCGGAAGGTTGTCCAAGAGCATGGGGCTGATCTTTTTGGGGCTGACTGCGGCTTACTTGTGGCTTTCCTTCCGAAAGAAACGTGGTTCCCAAGAGGCATGGGCGCCGCAAGAATTTCGATCGGAGAGGGGTTTGTCCGATTTCCTTGTCGTGGTGAAGTTGGCATTCGCCATAGGGATGGTCGTCGGGTCATCTCGTCTCATCATCCCGGCTGTCAGCGAAGTGGCCGTCCGGTTGGGCGTTCCGGATGGAATCGTGGCCGCCACCATGGTGGCTTTCGGGACCTCCCTGCCGGAACTGGTGACGGCAGTAACCTCCGCCATGAAAGGCCATGGAGAGATAGGCCTGGGAAACGTTATGGGCGCCAATATTTTGAACGCGCTCTTGGTCACCGGCGCGGCAGCCGCCATCGCTGACAATGGACTCAGCGTTCCCCCCTACTTCTTTCGCGTTCTTTTTCCCGCCATGTTGCTGGTGCTTGGGGTCCTAAACCGGGGCATTTCGGCTTCAAACGATAACTTTTCGCGAACCTATGGCGGATGGCTTTTGGGTATCTACATCGCTGTCACCACCGCAAGTTACATTCTGCTCTGACCGATCCCCGGCGGCGTTGAGCGATGCTTCGAGGGATTGGGCTCTAAAATTCGTAGAATATATCCTATGCGAATCACATTTAAGTTGATCGCTTCCTTAATAGTGTCGGTAGCCTTGGTGGCGTGGTTTTTTGCTTTTTTTCAGGTTCGCCAAGAGAAAAACAAGCAATACGAGGATATGGAGCGCCGCTCGAGGCTATTGGCCGAGAGTCTTCAAGAGTCCATAGAACCTATTCTGGGCAAGAGACCATCCAAACAACTTCAGCGGCTTGTGGAAAAATTCGGCAACCGCGAAAGGCTGGCCGGCGTCGCCGTCTATGACGCTCACGAAAGCCCGTTAGCCATCACCCCCAGCCTCTCGTCCCTCCTTCCGAAGCCTCCGGCGGTCGTAGCGAAGTCCGTCGGACATGGAACGGGCCTTGGCGAATTCAGGGGCATAAACGGCATAGAAATGCACCTCTACGCTTTGCCCCTTAAAAAAAACGAGGAAGCCGCCGGCGCGCTGGTCATCGTCCACGATGCCGCTTTCATCCGGATACAGTTGGGCCACATCTGGAGGCGCACCTTCTTCAGGGTGCTCATCCAAGCCATTCTTATATCCCTGATCACTTTGATCATGGTGCGCTGGAGCATCAAAGGGCCTGTCGGCAAAATGGCGGACTGGATGAAACAGTTGAGGGCCGGCGAGGCGGTGGAATTCATTTCCCTGCCTAAAGAGGATCTCCTGGCGCCCATCGTCAAAGAGGTGGGAACCTTCGCGCAACACCTCGTTCGGGCTAAGGCCGCGGCCGAAGCGGAAGCAAAACTCAGGCAGGCGGCGGAATCCCTCTGGACTCCGGAGCGGCTCAAGGAGCATATCCGGGGCAAATTTCAGGGCAAACCGCTCTTTATGATCTCCAACAGAGAACCTTACATGCACCTCCACCGAGGGGGCAAGATCGAATGCATCGTCCCCGCGGGGGGCGTGGTCACCGCCCTCGATCCAGTGATGAGATCGTGCGGGGGCACGTGGATCGCCCACGGTTCCGGTGACGCAGACTGGGAAACCGCTGATCCACAAAGCAGGATCAGGGTTCCGCCCGAGGACCCGCTCTATTCTTTAAGGAGGGTCGCTCTTACGAAGGAAGAGGAAGATGGCTACTACTACGGCTTTGCCAACGAGGGTATCTGGCCGCTCTGCCACATCGCGCACACAAGGCCTGAATTCAGACCCGAGGATTGGAACTATTACCAAAAGGTCAACCAGAAATTCGCTCAGACCGTCCTTGAAGAATTAGAGGGGATAGAGGAACCCTGCGTCCTCGCGCAAGACTATCACTTTACCCTTCTGCCCAGGCTTATCAAGGAAAAACGTCCGGACGCCAAAATCGCTCTCTTTTGGCATATCCCCTGGCCCAACCCCGAAGCCTTCGGAATATGCCCATGGCAGAAGGAACTGCTTTACGGAATGTTGGGCGCGGACCTCATCGGCTTCCACACGCAGTTCTACTGCAATAATTTTCTTGAAACGGTAGACCGAACCCTGGAGTGCCGCACCAATTGGGACCGCTTTTCGGTCACAAAGGAAGGCCGCTCCACCTTGGTCAAGGCCTTCCCAATCAGCGTGGCGTTCCCTGACGCCAGCCTGGACCTGCGACCGAGAAATGCGCCAGAGGAAGGTCGCGCGGGCCTGCTCGAAGACATCGGCGTCAAGGCCAAGTTTTTGGCCGTGGGCGTGGACCGGCTGGATTACACCAAAGGGATCCTTGAACGGTTCAAGGCAATCGAGCGCTTTCTGGAGAAGCATTCCCAATACCAAAAACAATTCGTCTTCGTGCAGCTCGGGGCTCCCACGCGAACGCACATCAAGCGATACAACGACTTTCTGGCGGAAGTGGAGGCGGAAGCGGACCGAGTCAACTGGAAATTTAAGACCAAAGAATGGCGGCCGATTGTGTTCCTCAAGAAGCATCACAGCCATCGGGAGATCCAGCCATACTACCAACACGCGGATATCTGCCTGGTCACTTCCCTGTCCGACGGCATGAATCTTGTCGCCAAGGAATACGTCGCCGCCAGGGAGGATAACGGCGGGGTCTTGATCCTGAGCAGGTTCGCGGGAGCCTCCAGGGAGCTTCGGGACGCCTTGATCATCAATCCTTACGACATCGACCAGGTTGCCGAAGCGCTCCGCTCCGCCCTGGAAATGAGCCCGGAGGAAAGGTTGTCCCGGATGCGGCGACTGCGCGAGACTGTCAAGGAAAACAACATCTACCGCTGGGCTGGAAATCTGATCACGGAGCTGACCGAGGTGCGTCTAAACCAGAAGCCGGCGGCAGAGGTCGTGTAAAATGCCGAAAGATTTGACGAAGCGCATCCGTAAGCTGATCACAGCCAGATCAGTTGAATCAAGAGGTGGACCGCCAGGACGGCGGCGACGGAGAAAGGCACGCTGATTTTCATGAACTGCAGGGTGTCGATCTTGTGGCCGCGCTTTTCCAGCATTCCGCAGGCCAGCACATTGGCGGTCGCGCCCACGGGAGTGATGTTTCCCCCGAGCCCCGTTCCCACCAGCATGCCGAAATAAAAGGGCCATGGGCTCGCGCCCAGCGACAACGCCAAATTATTGCACACCGGGATCATCAGCACGGTGAAGGGGACGTTGTCGATGAAGCTGGATAAAGCCACCGACATCCAGGTGATGAGGAGAAGATAGAGAGTCGGGCTCCTTAATCCGGTGCCGCTCAACCAGTCCGTGAACCCCTTCAATAGACCGACCCTCTCGACGCAATCCACAAGGATAAAAATTCCCACCAAAAAGAGAAGGGTATCCCAGTCAAACTCCCCGAGCATGGCTCGGAGTTTTTTGCGGCCCAGAAAAAGGGAGACGACGCCCAAACCGCCCCCCACCGCGCCGGGATGGCGCATCGGAATGAAAGCCAGCACCAGCACGCTTAAGACAAACAGCGCCATAGGCGTCCAATCGACCTCGACCATTTCCTCTTTAATATCCACCCGGCCGTTGAGATGCCGGAACTGCGCCAGCAGCGTCGCCAACGCCACCGCGACGCCGATGACGGACAAAGCGCCCAGGCCGATTTTTCCCTGAAACCAGTAGAAGTCCAGAAATTTCATGCCGGTGGCCATCGCCAGAATCAACGCGGGCGGGTCTGCCACCATGCTGACGGTGGTGACCACATTGGAACTGATGGCCAACGACGTCAAATACAGAAAAAGCGACCCCTTCACGCGTTCCGCGATCTCAATGGTCAACGGCGCGAGCATGATGACCACCACGGGATTGGCCATGAAGGAGGACAATAGAGCGGCCAAGACGCAGATGAAAAGCAGGGCGTATTTTTCCTTCTTGATTCTGGCCAAAACCTGCGCAGCCGCCCAGGAAGGAATCTTGCTTTCGCCGAAGACGAACGACAGAAGGCCGTAGCCCCAATAAATAGCCAGCACGTCCCAATCCACGCTTTGAAATATCGCCACATCCGGTTGGATGATGCCAAGGGCGATGAGCAGCGCCGCGGCGCCCAAGGAAAGATAGGTGATTTTTATCTTGCGGTGCAGGATGAGGGCGAAGCAAACGACAAAGATAGCCAAAGCGGCGCCGGCTTCCATGGACGGCGGCAAGACTTTGTACCAGCTCATGTTTTCAAATTATGCCGCTTTTGGGCCGTTGACTTCAAGGAAGAAACCGCTGCGCGCCGGCCAGGGCGGCGCCGTCTGGGAGACCTGCGAGCGCGGGCGCGGGCTCAAGCCCGGCGAGCCGCCCGGCCGGCGTCGCCCCGCGCCTGAGCCGCCTGGCCGTTGCGCTGGTGGATGGGAACATACGGCCTCAGCTTTTCTCCAACGTACACTTGCCGGGGCCGGCCGATCTTGAACTCCGGGTCCGAATGCATCTCCTTCCAATGCGCGACCCATCCCGGAAGCCGCCCCATCGCGAACATCGCCGTTAACATGTTGGTTGGGATTCCCAATGCGCGGTAGATGAGCCCGGAGTAAAAATCCACATTGGGATAAAGCATTCTCGACACAAAATAGTCGTCTTTAAGGGCGATATCCTCAAGCTCCAGGGCGATGTCCAGGAGCCGGCTTTTTTGCCCGAAGGTCTTGAGAACCTTTGTGCAGGTTTGCTTCAGGATGCTGGCTCGGGGGTCGAAATTCTTGTAGACCCGGTGCCCGAAGCCCATCAAGCGCATATTGTTCTTCTTATCTTTGACCTTGTCCA
>MGUX01000164.1:0-563 GCA_001800185.1 Elusimicrobia bacterium RIFCSPLOWO2_12_FULL_59_9 | reverse complement strand
AAATGCTCGCGAAGAGGTTCGTCATGGAGCTTCCCACCAGCCTCACGGTGCTCGTGGAGCAGTTTTGCTCGTGGTCGGCATGCAGAATAAGCAAGAGGTCCAGGGCTTTGGCCATGATAGGGTCCGGCTTGTACTCTTCGCAAGGGGTCGCGAACATCATATGCAGAAAATTCGCGGCGTATCCGAGCGAGTTGACGGGATAAATGAAAGGTTGGCCGATGGAATGCTTGAAGGAATAGGCGGCGATGGTCGGCATTTTGGCGAAAAGCCTGACGCCGGCCCCCTCCACCTGCGCGGCAACGCGCGGATCCAAGAGCTCGCGATAAAACGCTGAGAGAGCCGCGACCACCGCCGAGCAAATAGCCATCGGGTGGGAATCCTTGGGAAAGGCCTGGTAGAGCCGCTTTAAATCCTCATGGATCATCGTGTGATGTTTAACCTCTTCGACGAAACGCTCGTACTGCGCCGGCGCCGGCAGCTCGCCGTTGATGAGCAGATAGCTCACCTCGATGAAGTTGCTGCGATCCGCGAGCTCTTCAATGGGATAACCCCGGTATCGAAGG
>MGUX01000163.1:8435-28041 GCA_001800185.1 Elusimicrobia bacterium RIFCSPLOWO2_12_FULL_59_9 | reverse complement strand
CAGGACAGGTGCGTCTAAAAACCATCCCCGGAGGTCAAAGTGACCTTGAGGGATGAGAAAGTCGATCCGTCGGCCACCCGGCCGGCGGTGAGACAGGCGTAAACGGGAGATTTTTTCGATTTTTGAGCTCTCCCATGTCCAAAACCCGCACTGCTGAAAGTTACCTGAGCTTTTGGGTGATGAGCCAAGCAAGCATTTTCTTCATGGGTAATCATTGCTATAATAGTCAGGTCTTTCGAAAACCCGACAACGACTTTATGGACCCAACAAGCTTCAAGCTTGATGTCAGGGCTTACGGCCTGCGCGTCATTTATGCGGCAGCCTATGTTTTGATGGATCGCGCTTATGTCTTGTTGGAGGGTAATCCGAAATCAAAGGTTACGGTGTACTTGAAGCTGAAGAGTGATTGTTCTCAAAATCTGAAGCAGTTGCGTGCGACTTTTTTGAGCGAGTTGGCGACGCAAAAGTTGCGCTGGATGTTGGCCGAGGCGAATCAACCGGTTCGAGAACACATCATTAAAGAAGCCCTGCAAATATGGAATCCGAAACAGCTTGACGGAGGAAATGAAAAGCAGCTGGATTCATTATCAGGGGAAGATCCTCCCCAAGATCAGAGAGAAGAACTAGACCGGCTTTTGTCTGAAGTTAAAGAAGAGTGGTCACCTAAGAAAAGCGGATGAAACAGAGCTTGATTGAGCGGACTTCCGGTCGGCTTACCCAGTTTCTAGAGCCCGTGCGGGTGAATTCAACAAAAGTGGGAGCGATGAATTTTCGACGCGTTCATGGGCGGTATTTGATTACGAACGATGCCGGGTACTTTGCACTGTTGACTGCGCACAACTTCAAGCGGTACCTGGAAGGAAGAATTCGGGAAGACGAACCTTTATACCAAGAACTGCAGGATAAAGGATTTATTAAGGGGGCGAAAATCGATTCGAGCGCATTGACAAAGGTTTTTCGGGAAAAAAATGGCTTTCTTTGGTGCAAGGGTCCGGCGCTGCATATGCTCGTTGTGACCTTAAGGTGTAATCAGTTGTGCCAGTACTGCCATGCCAGCGTCGTGGGACCTTCCCGTTTCGAAACCGACATGAGCCTGGAGACCGCCAGGCGCACGGTCGACTTTGTTTTTCAGACTCCCGGACAGCATATCGGCATCGAGTTTCAGGGTGGGGAGCCTCTTCTCAATTGGCCAATCGTCAAGTTTGTTACTGAGTATGCCCGGCTGAAAAACAAGACCGCCAAGCGCAGCCTCACGATCGGCCTGGTTACCAACATGAGTTTGATGGACGCTGAAAAGCTGAAATACATGATGGATCACCGTGTCTCGATCTGCACCTCTTTGGACGGTCCCCCAGAGGTCCATGACCAAAATCGCCCTTTTCTGGGTGGAGGGCCCAGCCAAAAAAAGGTGGTGCAGGGGATTAAAAATATTTTTGAAGTCTGCCATTCTGGAAAATACATGCGGTGCAATTTACCTGGGGCTTTATTGACATCCACCCGCTTTTCTTTTCCATACTATAAAGAAATTGTGGATTTGTATGCGGAATTGGGACTTGCCCATATCTTCATCAGGCCCATGAGCCCGATCGGCTATGCAAAAAGAGCATGGCCCCAGATCGGGTATACTCCCCAGGAATTTTGTCGGTTTTATGAAAAAACTCTGGATTATGTCTTGGAAATGAACAGGAACGGGAAACCTTTGATTGAAAAAATGGCCAGTCTCTTGTTGACAAAGATTTTGACCAGGAGAGATCCGGGCTTTATGGATATGCGGTCCCCCACAGGCGCCGTTTTGGGCTGCCTGGCTTACAATTTTAACGGCGATATTTTCACGAGCGACGAGGGCAGAATGCTCAGCCATGAAGGCGACGACAGCTTCAAAGTGGGCAATGTGTATGAAAGCGATTGGGAAGGCGTTTTGACATATCCCACGACTCGCATATGCTCCTCCGCATCGGTGCTGGACAGCCAGCCGCTATGTTCTCAGTGTGCCTATAAGCCCTTTTGTGGGATTTGCCCAGTTTATCACTATGAAACTCAAAATAATATTTCGGGCCTTATGCCGGCCAGCGGCTGGTGCCAGACGCGCATGGGTATTTTTGATGTTATTTTTAAAAAGCTTCAAGACCCCGCCAATATGAAAATATTTAACGGTTGGCTTGAAATAGAGCGCCGCCACCTTGAGGCTCTTGAAGCTGTTGGCGCCCCAGATGCGGCATGAAATCGATTCAGCAAAGAAGGAAGTATCATTTAGGGTGAGCCCGCTTCTGTATTCCATGGATTCCCTGGAGGTGGCGGCTAATGTTTTTTCCAAACAGGCGGAGATTTTTCTGGAAGAGGGCGGCCGGTCTTGGACGGTCACGCTGAGAAGTAAAAAGAAAGAGATCGCAGCCGGAACCTTGGAGAATTTGGCAGGGGACTTTTTAAACGAGTTGCTCAACCAAGAATATCGGAAAATGGTGGGCGGTTTTAATCGGAAAATATCTGATTTGATTCTGATGCAGGCGCTTTACAGCGCCAAATCGGAGCCGACGATCATGCCGCCGCTTGATGACTTCTCAGTCGGCGCCCATAAAAAAGAGATGGATGAACTCATGAAGCGGACTCAGAAAGAAATTGAACGGTTCAGGCCGGCAAAGGGCGCTCATGTCGTCAAGTGAATCGGCCCGCTTTTCCAAAATTTTTCCAAGGCTAAAAGTCATTGCCAATCCATCCGAAAGAGAGCTGCGGCGTTGGGCGCATTCCGAAGAGCAATCCACGATTTTTCAAGCCCCGGCCTATTTTTCTCGGCATAAAGCGGATATTCTGCCGCAAAACATTTTTGTTGTCGGTGAGGAGGGGCTTAATTCCTTTAAACCGATGCCAATTGAGAAGGCTACGGAATTGATGAACATGCTTCAGCCGGCAATGGAACAATTTGAGTGGGTGATGCTCAATATGCGTTTAGGAGCGGCAGATCACGCGGCAATTCACGCGCGGCTGGTTATTCCTAAGAGTTTGTCACGAATAGGCGTTTTGTGGGGAAGAAGCCTTTTGGCCGCCACAGATTCTGAAAAGGATCCCCAAAATTCCCCTGAGGTTCTTGTCGCTTGTTTTCCTCATTGGCGCGAATTTTTGACGGAACCCTTGAAAGCCACATTCCCAGACCAGATTATTTTGTTGTGCCCCGAAGCCGGCATCGCCTATCTTTTGGGGGTGGATCGGGCCAAGGAAGTCCGAAGGGCCTTTTTTGCGCTGGGGCGGTTTGCGGCCCAGAAGCGCGGCGGCGTTTTGCTGCCTGCAGCCACGAAAAGCCTTCGAGGCGTCTCCTTTTTGATTTGCGGGGGTCCTGGTTCGGGCAAATCGGTCCTTGCTTTTGATGATCATCAGCTTTCGCGCGGTGAAGTGCAACTGTTTCAGAACGGCGGGGTTTTTCTTACCTCTGCGGGAGAGGCATGCGGTATGGAAAAATCTTTTTGCTTCTCCACGGATTGGTGCGATTCCAGCGAATGGCCCGATATTTTTAAGGCCCTTTTAGATTCAGATTCCGTATTTGAAAATATATCCGTTCATCGAAAAACGATGGAAATTGATTTCAGTATCGATTCCAATCGAATCGGAGGCTTTGCCCTCATGGAGCGGCAAAATCTGCCTTTCGCAGCGCTTGCAGTCGATTTAAATCGTGTGGATAAGCTGGTTATCTTGAAACGCTTCGAGACCGAGGCGGCTCCGATCGCGAAGCTGAGTGGCGCCCAGGCTGTCCGCGTGCTTAAAAACGAGGGTCTTTTGACGGAGGGAGAAAGCGCGAACTTCCAGTCTATCCTTGGTAAAAACAACCGCCTGCAGTTCTATTTATTGAATACCGGCCATGGCATATCAAAAAAGGCTCCGGCCCGCCTCTTAGCCTTGTTGTCGGAGCCGAACCAACCGTGCCGATGGATCCCAGATGCTGAGAGCGGCTTTGAACTGCCGGAAGATAAGGAGCTTCTCGGTACGCTTTCGAAATGATGGGCGCGCAAAGGAAGTTTTCGATGCGACTGCATGAAGATGCATGGATTTATGCGGCTTCCGACCACCGGGAGTGGCACCGGGCTGGTTATAGAACCCTCAACCGGCATTCAACCTCTTTCCGGCAATTGGCGCAGGAAATTCATCTCCCCGCGCGCTTAAGGGAGTTTAATTTCGCCGGCAGCCTGGCCTTCATTGCCTCTCAAAAAAATTTGGGTAGCGGCAAAATTCTGACCCATCCGACTTTCACCTCCTGGCTCCATTACGGATTTGAGCGAGAGCACGGTTGGGGGACATCAAGCTTGGGTTGGCTGAAGCATTTAAATTTCGTCCATGGTTTTGCCGCCGCTTTGGCTGTCTTGTCGGGCACCCCACATAAATTCAGAGTTTTTTTAGATGAGGCAGGTCATTTTCATTTTCATGGCATGACGGTCTATTTGGATTTTGGTGAAAACAACGCCGGGAATACCATCGTCGTTCATGTCAGCAAAACGCAAGTCGAACTGAAGGGAGAATTCGGCTATGCGTCCGTAAAAAGAGAGCGTTTATTGACTCGCAACCTGAGCCCGCTCGAGATCGGAAAAGGAATCCATGTCAGGTGGCTGTGTCCCATCGGGGAGCTTATGGAGGTCAACGATTGTGATCTTCTCATCCGCAAGCCGTTTGACAACGCTGGAAAGCATGGATCCAAGGACTGGCCCATTGCTCGATTAGAAGGCGAGGAAAGCGCCCTTTTTGTGTCCGTTATCGATAAGGCGGCAAGACTGATTCGGGAATTGTGTCCGGAAATTTATGAGGAGCTTGCCGCGAATATCCGGGTGATCGTGCCGCTTCATGCGCCCGAGAGAAATTTCAGCGCGAGCTCTACTTACAGCCATCTGCCCGGCCTGATTGGACTCTCTCCCAATGAGGACCCGCTGCTTCAGGCGGAAGTGCTCATTCATGAATTTTGCCACAATAAATTGTATTTACTGATGGAGTTTGATTCTTTATTGGATCCCGATGTTTCCCGGGAAGCCTTGTACTTTTCGCCATGGAGAAAAGATCCCCGACATTTGCGGGGAATTTTGCTGGGGGCGCATGCGTTTTTGAATGTCGCAAGATTTTTGTCTTTGGCCGTTGCAAAATTTAAAAAATCCGACGATCCAGAGGGCAAAATTAGGGTCAAATTGTTCAAGCTTTTGTTCCAAGTGGACAGCGCCTTGAGAACCCTGATGGGTTACTCAAAATTTACGGATTTTGGACGGCAATTCGCCGTCGCCATGCAGCATGAATTAATGCGGATTTATGAAAGAGCGCCCGCTGAAGTTCCCACCCTCGTGTCGGAAGCAAAGGGCATGGTTCAGAAACACGAGGAGGAGTATGCGATTCCATTCACGGGCTATCATCGACAGGCCCGGAGGCCACTTGCCTCGTCAATCGACTAAAATCAATAGTCCGAATACGCCTCTCGCTGTGCCCCAGCCCAATGTTTATTTGCTTCGGCTGAACTACGCATGTAATGCCAAGTGCCCTTTTTGCTACCAGGATTTTGCTACTCGGACGGCCCCAGATCGTCAGATGTCGCTTAGACAATCGGTCACTTATTTGGTCCAAGCGCGACGTAGAGGCTTTGGGAGTCTTTGTATATCTGGGGGCGAGCCAACGACGCACCCCCATATTCTCCAGGTCGTCGCGGCCGGCCGTAGGCTCGGCTTTTCCGTCATTCGGATTCTCTCAAACGGTTTCCGTCTGGCCGAGCCTGATTTTGCCGGACGCTTGGCTCGCGCCGGGCTCAATTCGGTGATGCTGTCTTTGCACAGCCATCTGCCGGAAATGCAGGACAAGCTGATGGGCGTGCCGGGCGCCTACGAAAAGTGCATGAAGGCCATTGTAAATTTGAGCGGCTTGAGGATTCCGTTGCGCATCAGTTGCGTGATCAATCGGCTCAACTACCGGCAGTTGCCGGAGATCGCCCGGCTGCTGATTCGGCTTCGGCAGCGCGGAGTTCGGGCTTACAGCTATACCTACAGCGTCTACGAAGGACAAATGTGGAAAAACCGGGAGCTTTTTGTGCCTTTGTCCGAGGTGGTTCCTTACCTAAACCGCGCGATGGAAATTTTTGAGCGGCAAAGAGCTCCACTTCCCTATCTGCGGCTCATTCCCTACTGCTTTGTTCCGCGGTATGTCTCGTGCGTGGGAATGGACGAATATACTCGCGCGGTAGACGTCACTGGGATCGAGCGGAACAGTTGGGATGCCGTTTCCGAAACTCGCTCCAAACCTGAAGCATGCCGGCGCTGCGTCTATTATGCGCGGTGCCCGGGACTGGAGACCAGCTACCTGAGCCTCTGGGGGAGCGGGGAAATCAAGCCGCTTGCGAGATTCTCATTGCTGGCCGATGCGCCAGAGCGGCCGATGGAAGTTCTCTAGGAGCCCGTCCGAGTAATACTCGGCGCATTTGAGTGGTGCATGTGAATTCTCCGTCGAGAATCGGTTTGTCGCCCGTCGAGAAAAGCGGTAGACTCTACTCTCCGAACGCGCGCGTACGAGGAGCGACGATGAGCAAGAGCTACCAGCCCTACGAGCCCGACCAGATGATGTTGATGCCGCCGTCTTTGAAAGAGTGGCTGCCCGCCGGACACTTGGCGCACTTCGTCTCGGACGTCGTCGATAGCCTCGACCTTTCGGCTATCACGTTGGTCTACGAACGGGAGGAACGTGGATACCCGCCTTACCACCCCGCGATGATGACGAAGGTGTTGGTCTACGGGTACTGCATCGGGGTGGCGTCGAGCCGCCGGATTGAACGGGCTTGCGTAGAAGACATAGCCTTTCGAGTGCTGGCGGCCAATAACACGCCGGATTTTTGTACGATTTCGGACTTCCGCAAGCGGCACCTGAAGGCGTTGCGGCGGCTGTTCGTCGAAGTGCTGCGGCTTTGCCAGGAAGCAGGCCTCGTCAAACTGGGGCACGTGGCCTTGGATGGGACGAAGATGAGGGCGAACGCCTCCAAGCACAAGGCGATGAGCTACGGAAGGATGCTGGAGGAAGAGAAGCGGCTCGAGGCCGAGGTGGACCGGCTCCTTAAGGAAGCGGAGGAAACGGACTCGCGGGAAGACGCGCTCTACGGCCCCGGCCGTCGCGGCGATGAATTGCCGGAGGAACTGGCGCGGCGGGAAAGCCGGCTGCAGAAGATTCGGGAGGCCAAAGAGGCGCTGGAGCGGAAAGCACGGGAGGCGGCGGAGGAACGCAAGAAGGAAATCGCGGCGCGGGAGGCGGAGGGACCCAAGCCTGGGCGCAAGCCGCAGGACCCCGACCCCACGCCGGACCCCAAGGCGCAGAGGAATTTCACTGACCCCGACAGCCGGATCATGCCCTCCTCGACGGACAAAGGCAGCTTCCTGCAGGGCTACAACTGCCAGGCGGCCGTGGATGGCGAGCACCAGATCATCGTGGCAGCAGAGGTGACGCAGCAGACCAACGACTCGGGGCAGGCGGTTCCCATGCTGGAGCAAGTGGTGGCCAACACGGGAGCGCTGCCCGAACGGGCCAGCATGGACGCGGGGTATTTCAGCGGGGGTACGGTCGAGGCCGTTGCGGACCTGGGATGCGAGCCTTTCATCCCGCCGGACAAACCGAAGCACGGGCAACCCCCGCCTCCGGTGCCACGCGGAAGGATTCCGCAGGGCCTGTCAGTTGCGGATCGTATGCGCAGGAAGCTCCGCACGAAGAGGGGGCGGGCCGTCTACGCCAGACGCAAGGAGATCGTGGAGCCGGTGTTCGGGCAGATCAAGCAGAGTCGCGGGTTTAGGCAGTTCCTGTTGCGCGGGCTGGAGAAGGTTCGCGGCGAGTGGGCTCTCATCTGTACGGGTCACAACCTGCTCAAGCTCTGGAAGGCGGTCGCGACCGGTCCGCCGAGGGTCAGGTATGCGTTCAGTTGAGGCGCAGAGCGCGATAGAGATGAGGTCTGCCCGTTCATTTCGGGGTATCCTTGCGCCGCTAAGCATGGGTATCTCGATTTTCCACGTTACTCGGACGGGCTCCTAGTGGCCGAAATCGCCTACCTTCAGGTGCAGAGAGCCTGCAACCAAGCCTGCCTTTTCTGCTCCAACCCATCCAACGGACGTTCCATGCCCATGCCGGAGGCCGTTGCCCGACTGGAGAGCTACGCTCAGAGCGGCGTTCCCGGTGTTATCCTGACCGGCGGAGAACCGACATTATACCCTCGATTGCCGGAAGTCATCGCGGAGGCCAAAAGTCGTGGGCTTCAAACACGAATTATCACCAATGGCTCCAAAACTCGAGAGTTTATTTATTTAAAAAAGCTCGTCCATGCGGGCTTGGACAGTATGCACGTCTCCATTTTTTCGCACCGGGACGCTGTGCATGACCGCTTGGTAAATCATAAAAGCGCTTTAAACAACATTAGGGAAACTTTGGAAAATGCGGGAAAACTATTTTTCGATGTCCGGATTAATTCGGTGATCAATAAATATAACTCGGCTCATTTGAGCGAAATCCCCAAATGGATCGTCCGGGAGTATCCCTTTATCCGCCATTTCTCGCTAAACAATATGGATCCTCACATGGTCCGCCCCGAGCATCGCGACACTATCCCGCGCTTTTCGGAGTTCGAGTTGGAGCTTCACCGGTGGATGGACTTTATTCACTCGACGGGGCGCACCTTCCGGGTGGAGCGGGTTCCTCTGTGCTACATGGCCGGCTTTGAGCACTGCTCCACCGAGACCCGCAAAATAGTAAAGCGGGAGGGGCGCGCCATCCACTTTCTGGATCAAAGGGGCTTCCGCCAGGTCGGTCCTTCCTTTTTTAAGCACGAAAAGTCGCAACGGTGCGAAACTTGCACGCTCGAACCCATCTGCGGCGGCGTTTTAGACATGGATATCTATTATGACTCAACGGAGATTAGCCCGGTTTTTGTTTCGCGTCAACCGATCGTAGAGAAGATATTAGGAGATATCGACCCTTGACTGAGAACCCGAAAATTGCCGGACTTAGCCTTGGAGGCGAGTGCAATAACCGGTGCGTCTTCTGTTTCGGGAGTTCGGCGCCAGCGGGGGAAAAACAGTATCCCATCGATAGAGCCAAGAAAAAGCTTGAAGAATACCGTCATGCAGACATGCGCCGGTTGATCATCGGAGGAGGGGAACCCACTTTATGGCAGAACCTGACCGGGGTGGTGCAACTTGCGCGCGAAATGGGATTTGCAGAGGTTCAAGTCCAAACCAACGCTCGGCTTTTGTCTTACCTTTCCACCTGCCGCGAGTTGGTCGAAAGCGGAGTGGCCGGATACTCCGTTGGAGTGCATGGCGCGAGTTCGGCGGCACATGATTTTTTGACGAAAACCCCTGGCAGTCTGGTTCAGACGCTGGCCGGCATTCAAAATCTCAAAAGATTGGGCCAACGAGTTGTTGTCAATACGTGGATCGTAAAA
Organism: Elusimicrobia bacterium RIFCSPLOWO2_12_FULL_59_9; assembly: GCA_001800185.1. GTDB lineage: Bacteria > Elusimicrobiota > Elusimicrobia > O2-12-FULL-59-9 > O2-12-FULL-59-9 > O2-12-FULL-59-9. The sequence goes on along the minus strand of MGUX01000163.1, from coordinate 18,620 downwards.
TCGAATTACCGCAATCTGGGTGAAATAGTTCGCTTGCTGGCCGCGTTGAAGGTGGATGCTGTCCGCATGGCTTTTGTCCGTGTTCCCGGAGGAATGACCGATCAGGAGGATTGGCTGGTGGCCAAACAGGAAATGGCGGGTTCTCAGATTCGGAGCGCAGTGATAGTCGCTCAAAGGCAGGGTCTGCCTTTAAGTATCGCCGGGGTTCCTCCCTGCGTTTTGGGTGGAGACGCAGGGGCCCAATCGGTTTGCGCTTCCTTTGCCCAAATATCTTTTGATTCAGATGCCCCTTGCTCCTGGACAAACTCCCATACCGCCAAGGGACCGGAATGCAAGCGCTGTCGGCTTTTTGACGACTGCGCGGGGGCGCCTGTCGAATATACGGAGCGATACGGTTGGAGCGAATTTAGGCCTGTTTAGTCCGCAGTGGCCAAGATATTCTGGATGATGCTATTTCTCGGCACAAAAACCGGGGAGAGCTCTGCGGCCGAATAGTAAATATCCATGGAGGCAACCCCGGCACAAATGCTCTCCAGGGAACATTGCCTGCAGCACTCCGCCTTTTCCCTGTCAAAACCGTCCTGAATCAGCATGCCGCGTTGGTCCAAAAAATAAATTCTCCTTTTTTCGTCTTTGACGATCTTTCGTGTCTCGGTTGAACAATGCTCAAAGCCCGCCATATAGCACAGGGGAACCCGCTCCACCCGGAAGGTGCGTCCCGTGGAATGGATGAAATCCATCCAGCGATGCAATTCGAGCTCAAATTCTGAAAAACGGGGGATGGTGTCGCGATGTTCCGGGCGCACCATCCACGGGTCCAGGTTGTTGAGCGAAAAATGGCGCACAAAAGGATAATCGCGCACTATCCATTTGGGAATCTGGCTTAGATGGTCCGAGTTGTATTTGTTGATCACCGAATTGATGCGCGTGTCCAGCCGGAGTTTGCCGGCATTTTCCAAAGATCGCACGATGCACTCCCAGGAACCCTTTTTGTGCGTAAGGAAATCGTGGGTTTCCTGTTTATGCGAGTAGAGGGAGATATGCATACAGTCCAGGCCCGCATCGGTTAGAGATTTAAGGAAATCGTAATCCCACGTGTTGGATCCGTTGGTGATGATCCGGCAATGTATCTTCTTGTCTTTGATAAAACGGACCAACTTCGCCAGATGGGGATACTGGGTGGGCTCCCCGCCGGTCAGAATAATTCCCGGGGCCCCCACCTTCGCATAATGCTCGACATGTTCGACCGCCTCCTCAAAGGGAACGATTCTTCCGTTGGAGGGGTTGGAGCAGAAAAGGCATGATTGGTTACATGCGCGCTGCACCTGAAGGTAGGCGATTTCAGCCATGCGTATTTAAGTCTTGCCAGCTTGACTCAACAATAAGCCTACCATATTTTCAATTTTTTTCAAGTGCCCGCGAACCGCGAACTGATTCACGCAAAATATTAAGGTGATGGGCCTTGCAAAAAAATGAAATATCAGTTACGCTATTGTTGGTTTTCCATTTCAATAAGTTTCATGCCGTAACTTTCAGTAAAAGGAGTTGGCGCTAGTGTAGTGCGTCCAACGCTTCTTGACATTTGCTCTCGTCGATCAAGCTCGCTCTTCGACGGGAGGATATGTAAAGGGATATATGACGCACTACACTAGAAGGGTGGTTGTTTGTTGCCGAGCGTGCCCACGGAGGTCTACCATGGCTGAGGATGAAAAGATTGTTTTGTTCGGCAAGGGCGGGATAGGGAAGTCCACCATCACATCGAACTTGGCAGTGGCTTATGCGCAGCAAGGCAAAAAGGTTTTAGTTGTCGGCTGCGATCCCAAGCATGATACGGTGGTGACGCTCACCAAGGGGCATCAAATCCCGACCGTGCTCGAAAGCCCGTCTTTCGCGGGAGGCAAGGTGGATGCCTCCAGCATTGTTTTTAAAGGCGTCATGGGAATTGATTGCGTGGAAGCCGGCGGACCCGAGCCCGGCATCGGCTGCGCCGGCCGGGGCATTTCCAGGATGGCTGATATGCTGAGGGATGCGGGCATCTTAGTTGAGGGAAAATACGACGTCACTTTATTCGACGTTCTAGGAGATGTCGTTTGCGGCGGTTTTGCCGCGCCGCTGCGTCAGGGCTTTGCCAAAAAGGTCGTTGTGATTACCTCTGAAGAATTGATGTCGCTCTATGCGGCGAACAATATCGCCCGGGCGGTCAGGAACTACGCGTCCAATGGTATTACTCTGCTTGGCTTGGTGGCCAACATGAGGGATCCCGAAGGCGATGAGGGGGCCGTCCACCGGTTGGCAGGCTTGATCGGCACCCAAGTACTGGGCTTCATCAAACGGGAACCGGCGGTTCGCGAGGCGGAATATGTCAAAAAAACCGTCATGGAGCATGCGCCGGATTCAAATTTCGCCAAGGGTTTGAGGATTTTGGCTCAAAGCCTGCATGATACGCGCACAGAAACAGCGCGCGTTCCGACTCCTTTAACGGATCCCGAATTTCATGAAATTTCCAGGCTTGCTTTTCATGGAACACGGGAGGATATCGCCCAAGCCGTGGCTGAATACACCAGCTTGAGCGGTTCTGGCCCTCAGACCGATGAAAAGGCTGAACTGGCTGAAAAGCCTGAATTTTCTGATCCAGCGGCGGGCTCCGCGATCTCCGGCAATGGGGACAAGAAGCAGAAAGAGACGTGGACGAATCCTTTTTCCCAGGCGGCTGTACAAGCGCATGGGCAAACTCCCGAAAGGGCCAGCGAAGGCCACCGGCGTAAAAACACGATAAAGGCAGACGATGGATTTAACGCAAAACAGTGGGGAGCCTCCGACCAGTGGAGGCGGTTTTTCTGCGACACGGAGCTTCAGCGCAATGCGGGACAGGGCATCAGCGTGGAAGCCCCCTATCTTCATGTCCAGCATTCGGATATCGAATGCCACTATGCCACGCCGGACTTCAAGGACGGCCAAATGTCCTACTTCAATTTTCCCTGGGCCACCAGCTCGCCGAAAAAGGAATCGGGCATGCATGGACCCTCTTCTGGCGAGGGACGTGGAGTTCTATCCGGGTCCAACGGCCATGGAACTGGTGATCCCTCAGACGGTTCTGGACAGGGAGATTCCTTCGAGGACGGAAACTGGGCCACGGTTTTGGGGGATTTGGATGTCATTCAAGGCGGGCAGCACAAATTGGAAACAGCTCTGAAAAGGGCGGCGGAAAAAGCTAAAGGTTCGGCTGGGATTGTGCTGTATACTACCTGCGTGCCCACCGTGATCGGGGATGACGCGGTTGATTTGGCGAGGAAATACACCGAGATTGCGGGGGTTCCCGTGCATTATTCCAATCCCGCCGCCAATGAGGGCATTGACATGACGGTGGTTGTGTTTAAAGACGCCCGCGCGAAGCCGGAATTCCTGACGATCCCCAGGCGTGCGGGAAGCATCAACTTGATCGGCTTTCCCGAAGGTCCGGAGACGGAGGAGTGGGTGGATTTGTTGAGGCGAGTCGGCATTGAGGTGAATGCGCGCATTCTACCCCGGATCAAGATCGAGGATGTCCGTCGTTTTATGGCAGCCGAGGCGCATGTGTTCTATCCCAACAAGGCTTACGCGCATTATTATGAAAAGTTGTTTGACGGATTAACTATTCGGCGTTTGAACCCGCCGGCACCCTATGGCCTTAAGCTCTCCCAGCAGTGGCTGTTTGAGGTTGCGGGAGCCCTGGGACTCAAAGAGCGCGCAGAAAAGGTGTGGTCTGAGGAATTGGAGAAGGTAAAAGACCAATGGCAGGCTGGGATTAGCGAAGCCGCAGGCTCCCGGCTCGCTTTCGTAGGAGAGATGTCCAGGCTTAAGGGGCTTTCGGACGGTTCCCACGCCTGGGGCTGGGGCATCCCCATGGTTCCCGTGCTTAAGGAAATGGGCTTCTCCCTGGATTATCTGGTTTATTCGGAGGTTGAAAAACACCAAAAACCCAGCGCTCGCGAGGACAATAAACACACATTGCAGTGGTTTCAGACCCCGACGGAACTTGCACAGCTTTTGGAGAATGGTAAGTTTCACGCGGTCTATTCAGAGTATTTTTTTGACCGAAGGATTACCTCCGGCGGTAAAAACCAATTCTCCCTGAACTATTTTAAAGTCGGCCATACGGGCGCGGTGAAAACTTTGGGCAGGCTTTTGGAGCTGTGCCGATGGAATTTCTACAGGCGGTACGCCGACTTCATCAAAAAATGAGGGTTCGGCAGGCAGCTTCCCGCAGCGGCGATTTCTAGATTGATGTCAATTTGGAGGAATTATGCCCCAGGAAGTCGAATTGCGCTCAGCGCCTCAGAACGACCATAAGCCGGAAGCCATTCCAACCAATGCCGCAGATGAAGGCGCCGTCCTGACGAGCCCCCTGAACTTCTCGGGCATGATGGGGGTTTATTTAGCTGTCAATGCCGTGCCGGACGCCATGGTTCTCGTCGACGGCCCGGATTGCAATCTTTACAAGGCGCACTGGATTCAGGGGCGTCATGACTGGAACTCCAAGCTGCTCAACATCAACGGCAAGCATCGCGTGTGCTTCTCCAATATTTGTTCCACCAATGTCGTTAAAGACCATGATGATCTGTTGATCGATAAGCTAAAAACGTTGGGATTGCTCGATGGAGCTGGGTTGGTGCTTGTCAGCGCGCTGCCCATGTGCTCCATTACGGGGGTGGACTATGACCGTATTATTCGAATGATAGGAAAGCCGGATATGCCGGCCGGCGCCGTACCACCCGATTCTCTGGTGGGCGATTGGTTGGACGGCTATGAAGAAACCATGCTGGCTATGGCGCGAGCGCTCGATTTGAAAGGCGGCTCCCCCAAACCGGAAAATGTGGCGGTGGTGGGGTACTTTATGGACCGCAACGAGGGCGATCATCTTGGCAATCTGGAGGAGATGCGCCGCCTGATTGAAGGGTTGGGGCTGAACTTGGTGTCGGTATGGCTCAGCGGGACTCCCTCCGGACCCCTTAAATGCGTTCGGGACGCAGGGACGATTTTGGCGATGCCGCATGGAAGGAGGGCGGCCGCCGCCATCGCTGCCCGGACAGGCGCAAAGATTCTGGAAGTCGGGCTTCCTTTTGGATTGGGCGGGACCGAGCGCTGGGTCCTGAGCGTGGCAAAGGCCTTTGATCGCGTCGCACGAGCCGAGTCCCTGATAGAGCGCGAGTTGCATCAGGTCGTCCCCAAGCTGGAGTGGGTGCTGCCGTACCTATTTCTCCATCGCCGGGTTCTTTTCATGGGCGATCCGCATTATTTGGCGGCATTTGAGGAAGTTTGCGAGGATTTGGGCTGCCAGTTGGCGGCCGGAGTCGCCACGGGGAGAAAGGTGGCCGGTCGCTCAGCGCCCAAGTCTTGCGAAACCTTGTGGGAGCCCAAGAGAGAATCACCGGCTCTTAAGAAACTGCTGGGCCAGCCAGTGGACCTGGTTATTTCGAACGCCAACGACGCGGTGAATTATGGCCTAATTTCTTCGGGGATCCCTGTCGTGGAGTTCGGCTTCCCCTCCAAAAAAAATCACGTGCTGGCAGAAGCGCCTTTCCTGGGGTTTCGCGGTTTCCTCTCGTTTGTTGACCGCCTAAGCTCCGCCCTCATGCCGCTTACCCTAAGATGATGTCTCCCGGTTTTCATCGGCAAGCATTTCTCTGAGACTTTTGGATGGGACACAACGGATATCAGCCGTGGTTGGAGAAGGGCATCACATTTTATAACGCCCGCAAATACCCTGATGCCGTTCGAAGTTTCGAAACATCCATAAGGTGCGGGGATAAAAACGTCTCGACGCAATGCTATCTGGTCCACGCTTACCTTTCTTTGGGAAAAAATAGGCAGGCAGTTCAGCTTCTCAAGAAAACCTTCCTTTCCGATACACCCACGGCGCCGGTTTTGATGGTCATGGGGGATATATTGGAACGATCCGGAAAATTGGCCGAGGCAACGGATTGCCTGAAGCGCGCTGTGGCGACATCGCCCGATTCTGCTAAGGCTTGGTTTAAGTTGGGCGGGATCTGCGTCAAATTGGGGCGAATGAGGGAGGCGGAGGCGCATCTGCGCCAGGCGGTGCGTCTGGACAATCATTTGCCACAGGGACACCTGCTGTTGGGCTCGGTTCTGGATGCACAACAACATCCCGAAGAGGCCGAAAAATTGTATCGAGCGGCGTTGCGCTTGGAACCCCGTTCTTTCGATGTCCTCCTTCTACTTGGCGAAGTTCTTATCAAAAAGGGGAGGTGGAAAGAAGCGGAGGCGCATCTTCGGGAAGCCCTCTGTCTGGATCGCCGCTCGCTAGACGCAGGATTATTGCTCGGCTTGGTTCTGCATAAGAAAGGGCGCACGGAAGAGGCGATGAGATCGTTCCGCACGGCTTCACAGTTCGCCCCCCGCGATTTTAAAATGAGTCTCAGACTTGCCGAATTTTGCATGCACCGAGGGTGGTTGAAAAAAGCGGAAACCTTCCTGCGGCGCGCCGTTCGTTTGAATAGCCAGTCGCCTCAGGCCTGCCTGTGGCTTGGCAATGTCTTAGAAGCGAGAGGTTTTCCTGAAACGGCCGAGAAAAAATACCGGAAAGCAGCACGGTTGTCGCGCCACCATTTTCAGATGTGCCTTAGGCTTGGGAAATTTTTTGCGCAGCGAGGATGGCTGGTGGAGGCCGAGGCCTTGTTGCGACGGGCAATACTTTTGAACAGCGGGTCGTCCGAAGGGTATTTGGAGTTGGCGGAATTTTTGCGGGGCCAAGCCAGATTTGGTGAGGCAATTCGGGCATTTCAGGCCGGAAAAAAACGTGATCCGTCAAGCTCCGATTTCGATTTCCGCCTTGGACGGCTCTATCAGCAGTTGGGAAGGCCGACGCCGATGACGGCGTGTTTCCGCCGAGCTCTGAAGTCGGCAGGCGCTGCAATGGGCAGCGGCATGGCCCGGTTCCAGGCATGGATGGCACTCGGGAACTATAGACGGGCTTTTGCGGAAGCGGAGCGGGTGCTCAACACGGGCGATGTCGGCGACTGCAACCGTTTTTTCCGGCCCTGGGGCGACAACTTCCTCTTTCCGCAGCCACAAAGTTTTTTCCTCAGCCAGCTAGGGAAACTCGAGCGTGCCGAGCGCCAACTCCACGGATCTCCGTGGTTTCGATACTATAGGGGCCTGCTGTTATGGAGGCTGAACAGGACAGAGGAGAGCTTGGCGGAGCTAAATCACTTGACGGATTTCCCTCAAAAGCGTTACGGTTGGATGCGCCATGTGGGGGGGTTTCAGAAACTGCGTCTTGGTTTATACCGGGTTGCGGTCGATGATCTCCGTGCGACGCTGTCCTCCAAACCGGATGCCTGGTGGGCAAGAGGATTATTGGCGGAAGCGTACCTGTGTTTGGGCAACACCCATGCGGCCCTAACGGAATTCGATAAGGCTGAACGGTTTAGAGAGGCGCTTTCCGAGTTGTGGGCATGGCGGGGAGAGGCGCTCTTATGGATTGGCCGGAATGAGGAAGCCTTGCGGTATCTCAACCGGGCTATCAGCGCCGGCTCGTGGCTGGCGGTGTGTTGGCGCGGGGCCGCATTCATGCTTATGGGCAAATTCAAGGAGGCCCTGTCTGATTTGGATCGAGCGATTGTTCCAGGCTCTATGGATGCGGAGGCGTTTGTATGGCGCGGAGAAGTCAAACGCCGCATGGGACGGAACGAGCAATCTCTTGCGGATCTTGATCGCGCCATAGAGTTGCAAGGCGGGACGTGGGCCTATGTAAACCGGGGACTGACCAACGCCTCTTTGCGCAATTGGAAGGGCATGCGGAAGGATTTCGACCATGTTCCCATTGAGTTTGTCTCTTATGTCCGGCAGAAACTTGGTTTGCCAATGGAGAAAGTATTGTATACTGGGGAAACGATATGCGTGCTGGAGACCGCTCTTGAGCTTGCGCACGGATTGCGTCGACACGAGCCCTATTTGAATTCCATTTGGATGGTCCGCAAGAAGAATAGGGGTCCAAATGAAAAGAACGCCTGAAAAAAAGCACACCCTTCCCAACCACCAAAAAAGGCATTGGGTTCGGCTCACGCGCGACTGCAATCTCAGATGCGTCTTTTGTTTGGATAAGGATGCCCAGGACGGCACGAATATCCCCTTTCCGGCCGTAGTGGACGATCTTCAAAGAGGGAGAGACAGGGGAGTGGTTCGCGTGGTGTTAAGCGGGGGGGAGCCGACGATCCATCCGGATTATCTTCGCATCGTCTCCCGAGCTCGAGAAATGGAATACACCCATATTCAGACCGTTACGAACGGCAAGATGTTTTGCTATAAAAATTTTTTAGACCAAGCCGTGACGGGAGGGTTGACGGAAATCACTTTCTCCATCCATGGCCATACGGCTCAACTCCATGACAGCCAAGTTAAGATGCCGGGCTCCTTCGTGCAAGCCATGGCGGGCTTGACTAGCGCCTTGAAAATACCCGGGTTGATCGTGAGCGTCGACATAGTCCTGAGCCGGCTCAATGTCAAGCATTTGCCCGAAATGCTGGAATTTTTTGTCGGCGTGGGAGTCCGTGAATTCGATCTTTTGCAGGTCATCCCCTTCGGGCTGGCTTGGCAGAACAATAGCGGCCTTTTTTACGATATTGAGGAAAACCTGCCGTATCTGCGGAAGGCTTTCGAATACTCGAAACGGCCCGACATCAGCCTCTGGACCAACCGGTTTCCTCCGAAATATTTGGAAGGGTTTGAGAATTTGATTCAGTACCCCGGAAAATTAAGGGATGAAGTGTTAGGTGAAGCCAAGGACATGTTTGAGGCTTATTTGCGGCAGGGAAAGTTGATGCTGTGCCACGGAGACAGATGCAGGTTTTGCTATAATGATGAATTGTGCCAGGATTTTGTCCGGTTTAAAGAGACGGGGCGTTTGGAGGCCAAAAAAATCCCGCCGTGTCTGGAGGATTGGGAGGTTTACGCGGACTCAGAGAACGAGCCCCGACCCGTTCTGGAGATGCCGGGGGATCCTTCAAAGGCGGATCCGGCCAAGGTCGTCAATTTTTTTATTCCTTACCGGTATTATCTGAAATCTTCTCAATGCGCCCGTTGTCGTTGCAATGACTCTTGCGCAGGGGCGCCCGTTGACCATATCCGACAATACGGGTTTAATTCCTTGAAACCAATCGAATGACCTTTGTTTGCGCGCTTCAACTGCCAAGGAGAAAACGTCATGACACGGGATAAAAGACCGACGGAATCAAAAATCAAGTTCGACCTTGACCTATATCCATTTGAAGCGGTTCAGGCGGCCTGCCGCAGTTGGGCCGATCGGGAGGATATAGAGGTGCGCCCGCCGAAACAGGGAGACGCGGCTGTTTCGATTAGATCCAAAGGCGTCTTGTCTGAGCCGCAAATGGAAGAGTTGTACGCCGAATTTAACGGCGAGATTTTGCATCATGCGCTGCGTTTAAAGGTTTCGGCCGTCAATCAAAAGCTTCGAGATTACATCGTCACCAAAGCGCTTATCTCAGCCCTGCCTGTTTCGATGCTGCCGAAGGTAACGGCTCCCCCGCCCCCTTCGCCATCGGGTGTGCTGGATGAGAGCCTTGAACGGGAGATCGACAAGCTCCTGGCTGAGACGGAAAAGGCCGATCCGAACGATGACCCCCTGCGCATTGCGACGCCCTGGGAAAAAAAGGTGCGAGAAAAGGGAGATAAAAAGGCGGGGGAAAACGGGTGATCAGAACGCGGTTTTGGCGGCTTTTCCAAAAGTAGTTTGAACGCGCTCACCGCCTCGGCTTTAAGCTTTTCTCAAAGGTCCACTTCAAACCCAGTTTCTCCAGCCTCCTCATATCAAGATGTCCTCTTGAAAAAGACAGGTTCCCCTGTTAGACTTTAGATGGAAGGGCATTGAAATTTATGTATTGGGGGATTTTATGAATGGTGATTCAAGCAGAAATATCTACATTCATATCGCGATTAGTCAAAGCATGGTTTTTTATGGCCTGACGGCGCTGCTGCTGGCTATTTTCCCGCGGGATTTGGGATCGGAACAGTTGACTTTGACCACCTATTATCCATCGCCGGTAGGCAGCTACGTCACGCTCCGATCGGCGGACAACACCTCTCTGGCTGTTTCGGCGGGCAGCAAGGTGGGCATTGGCATGGAAGCGGGAAGCGCAGGCTATAAACTGGATGTTAATGGGGGGG
>MGUX01000163.1:0-8429 GCA_001800185.1 Elusimicrobia bacterium RIFCSPLOWO2_12_FULL_59_9 | reverse complement strand
TTGGTGACGATATTTATTCCGATGGCGACATCCGGATGCAGGATGCTGGGGGGGCACACCGCTATTTGTATCTTACAGGAGGATTGGGCAGCGGAGGGTGCTATTCAATAGGGTGGACAGGAACCTGTGCGGGCGGCTATTATGTAACGCTTATTCCTGGAATCTATGTCCAAGGCACCTGGTACTCGCCGGCCCATGCCCACCCACGCCTAAGCAAGAAACTGAAATGGAACCCGCCAACTGCGACGTGGGAGCCTGACCCATCGGACACGGCTGACCAATGGGAAGATTTTGAATTAGCGTCCCGCTCTTCGGGGTGGTGGAGGACTGGAGATACGAGCACGGCTTACCGGCCATTTAATTGGTTTAACCCTTCAGGAAATGCTTACTGTTGTCCCAAGTAAACGGTGCGGACAATTTTAAGCGAGGCTTGCTTCTGAATTTCCTGTTAAAATATTTCGTGAGTTATTCTTCCCCCATGTCCATTCCACCTGTGCGATAACTTATGAGCTTGGTTTTTCTTGCGTGGTTTATGGTCGTTGCTATGCCTGCGGAGTCGGCCGCGGTGGAAAAATCGGAGATCCGTCTGGTGGAGCGCATTGCCGACGGATACAAGGGGCGTCTGGGATTTGGGGGGCCTGACAGTCAGCCGGTCGCCGAGGAACTCGTTCGGTTCCTGGTTTGCCTGGCCCATCGGGGGAAATCCACGGCGCCCTGCGCGGCATTGCGCAGGGTTTCAGGAGAGGAAAAAGCCGGCCTAAAAATGGATGAGGTCTGCCGAATGTTCTATCACTTAAACTCGCTTGCGGTTGCGGCGGCCCAAAGAAGACAAGAAGAAGCCTTGACGCATTGCGGCGCCATCATGCTCCTGTTCGGTGCGGCCTATTTCGGCAAGGATACAAAACCCGTTTGCAGCGCCTGGTCGGATGCCTATCGTTCAAGTTACTTTCCTCTATGCTCCCTGCTGGCTTCGGATTACTATGTCGGCTGGTACCCGGAAGAGTTTGGCTACGAATGCCGCACTCTCATCTATGTTCCCAATAAGAATAGCTGCCGGCAAATAAAGGCTCGGTGGCGGAAAAAACAATGTCTGACCCAGGCTCTTCTGGTTAAAGCCGCTAAAGAAAGGAATGCCGATTTTTGCGGGCACGACTCAGTTTGTCGAGCCGCCATCACCCCCAACGCCGAGGACTGCGGAAGTTTGGAAATGAAACTCCGTAAATTTACGGAGAAAAGGAATGAAAAGCCGTGACCAAGGCCGCATCGGCCTTGTGCACTTGGCTGATGCTGGCGCCAGCCATGCCGGCGAGGGCCGAGAATCAGCCCCGGCCTTTCTTGACGAGCATCCAAGAGGCCTCCCAATTTAGCGAACTCAGCGGCACGGTTGCTTATGGCCGCCTTGCTGCGTTTCGGCAGGTCATTTTCGTGGTGGATAGGGAGAAATCAAGCTTATTCTTTGTCAATACCAAGCTTTTCCGCTCGCATCTGGACTTCCTGAAACGAAGCCGCCTTTTTTATGGCGGAACCCGATCCTTGACGGAGGGGCTTTCCAATCCCGACCGGAGATTTTTGTTCGGCGTTCTCATGCAAAGATCAACGGATCAATACAGCCTGGAATTCATTGAAGACGATCCCGTGACGCCGGAGTTGATCGAGGAAGTCTTTCGGCGTGTCCGCGCATCGTTTTTTGAACCGGTTTTTTTCCGCCCAAGATCCGTGGCGCAGGCGAGGTCTCTTTACGGACGCGAAATCAAGCTTCTGCCGGAGGAGACGACTCCTGACGAGGAGGTGGAAGCCGAGACGCTGGTGCCAGGAATCGCCGTGGGGAAGCTGCGCGTTGTGCGCAGAGGGGAGGATTTGGGCCTGGGACCGGAGGATGTCGCATATCTGGACTGGGGGCCAGACTTCGTGCCGAATGTGGCCGGAATGATTCTCGGAATACGCACTTCCCCGCTGAAGCACATAGTGCTCCTTGCTTCTTCGCTCGGCATTCCTGTCCTTTACCTCCGCTCGGATGAACCCATCGCGCGCTTGGAGGGAATCGAGGCGTTACTGGATGTCCGACTGGACGGCTATTCATTGCGCCCTGCCACCGGAGACGAGAAAACGAAGTATTCCCGCAAAAAAAGACCCAGGCTGCTTAGGCCCGACGCCGACCTGGAGTTCGGCGAGCTAACGGACCTATCAAAGCAAAGAGCGGTGGATGCGGTGCGGTTTGGCGCCAAGTCGGCGAACCTGGGCGAGCTTGCGCATGCGAGGACAAAGGAGCTAAGGGTACCCAAGGGGTTTACGGTGCCTTTCCGTTATTTCGCCGAGTTTCTTTTTGAAAATGGACTCGCCTATGAGGTGGACGAGATTCTTAAGGACGAGTCCGTGCAAACAGACTCTAAAATACGGAGCGCACGCCTAGCAGAGGTGAGGAAAAAGATCGAGGATGGGAAACTCAATCACGCTCTGGAGGAACTTCTCAAAAGCAAGCTCAAAGGATATAAGGGAATGGGCGTTTTCGTGAGGAGCTCCACGAATGCGGAGGATTTGCCGGGGTTTACAGGGGCGGGTATCTACACCACCGTGCCCAATGCCATAGGAGAGGAGGCCATTTCATTTGGCATAAGGAAGGTGTGGGCCTCGGTCTACAACGAAGGGGCGTTTGAGGCTCGAGAAGCCTTTGGCATTGCCCACGACGCGGTATTCATGGCGGTTTTGGTTCAACAGGCCATGCCCGCACGGAGCGCCGGCGTCGCTCTAACTTCCAATCCCCGTGATCCTTCGGAGAAAAATGTCGTATTTATCGCCGCCAAAAGGGGACTTGGAACGCGGGTTGTGAGGGGAGATGCAATCCCCGAACACATCCTCTATCGCGGGGACAGTGACCGTGTAGAGCGATTGAATCCTTCCCGGGACGAGCAGATGGACGCGTTGTCGGGAAAAGGCGGGATTAAATCCGTTGCCGTTGTGGAAGAGGGGAACATCTTGAACGAATCTATGGCGCGCCAGTTGGGAAGGACCTGTCTTAAAATCCAACAAATATTCGGGGGATTGCCGCAGGATGTCGAGTGGTTGGTGGCCGATGGAAAACTGTATATTGTCCAGTCAAGGCCATATGTCCTTAAGCAAAAATGATGAGATGTCGGGGCGTTTATTGCGAGGCGATTTCAGGCCTTGTGCGCTGCGTTTCAAGGGTGGTACAATCATTGTTGCGGGTTCCTTTACTTTAAGTTTGAAGACCGGAGAGTTGTTGAGATGAATCCGATTGCTGAACGCGACGTAAACTCGGAAGGGCCGGGCTTGAAGAATTGGGCGCAGGCCTTTGACACCCTTTGGCGTCAACCGAAGAGCAGGCTGCGTTTGGCCCGGGTTTTGGCGAGTTTCCTTCGCCGGCACTACTTCCGCAGCCCCTATCCACCCATGATTCTGTGGGAACCCAAGACGCTGCATGAGGTGCAAGAAGCCTGGACGGACCTGGCGGAGAAGCGCCGAGCCCAGGGAAACGGAGACCCGGTAGGCTTGTATATCCACGTGCCTTTCTGCGAAACCAAATGCCTCTTTTGCAATTGCATGTCGGTTACCAACACCCGACAGGAAAGCCATGATTTATATTTGGATTGTTTGGAGAAAGAAGTGGCGCTCTTGGCTTTTCCGCGCAGCATGCCGATAGACACCGTTTATTTTGGCGGCGGCACTCCTACCTTGTTGTCGCCGGCTCGGCTTCGGCGGCTCATCCGAATGCTGGACCAGCATTTCGACTTAACAGGATGCCATGAAAAGACAATCGAACTTAGCCCTTTTTCAATCTCAGAGGAAACCGTTCGGATTCTGCGGGATTGGGGGGTAACGCGCGTCACGGTGGGAATTCAGACAATGGATCAGGAGTTGCTGGAGCGGTTCATGCGGCCTCAGACGCCGGAATCCGTCACAAGGCTCTACCACTGGCTGCGGACATACGGCATCCCCCAAATTCACTTTGACCTTCTGGCAGGCCTGCCGGGGCAAAGCATGGAATCCTTTCGTGAAAGTCTTGATTTTTGCGTCAGACTGCGGCCCGACAGCATGTCGGTTTACCCGTTCGCTTATATTAATAAAACGCCCTACCGTCTGGCAGGGGGAAAGTACGGCGCTTCGGACGTGGCCTGCCGGGAAGATATGATGCGCGTGGCTAGGGAGGTGTTGGGCGGATTGTATCCGGTGGACGGTTCGTTTTCGGTGCAGAATGAGAACAGCGGGCAGCGGGTTGACCGGGATCATAAAAACGGATCGATCGTCGGTCTAGGCTACTCCGCCCGTTCCTATGCCCGCGATCGCTTGTCCTACACGAAGGTAAACGACTTCGGCCGCTACCTTCGCGCGCTTCAAGCGGGAGAATATCCGGAGCTGCGCGGTTGGAACCTGTCGCCGCGAGAAGGGATGCGCGCCTATGTGGTGGATCGGCTGGAAATGGCGGGTCAGATCTCAATGGGTGAATTTTTGCGGCTTTACGGGCGAGAGCTTAGGGATGTTTTCAGTGAGGAGATCCATTTGGCGATAGGACATGGACTTCTTAAGGAAGGGAATGGGATTTTACAGATTCCAGAAGACCCCCAGAATCACGAAACCTACGCTTTGACTTGCGGCAAGCTGTTTTTTTCCCGAGAAGTTTTATTGAGCGCATGGAAATTGTTTCTGAAGGAGAGATTATGAAAGGCGACGGGGCAAAGAGCGCCCCGCAGGCGGGGCTTGAGATTACCCGTTGGGGAGAATCTGGCCAGTGGAGGGATTTCTTCCAGGAGCGCAATATCCGCCGGGACATTCAGGCGAGCCTGATGCCCAGAGATTCCGTAATCTACTTAATGCATGGCGACAATGAATGCCAAATGGCTTCACCGGAGATGGATGGCAACACGGTTTCCTTTTTTAGTTATCCATGGGTGAATCCGGTCTCGGGTATTCCGCACGGGCGGGGGTATGTGACGGGCTACCTCACCGATTTGAGGGACAAGGATGTCGTGCTCGGCGCCATCGGCAAGCTCGATGCCCTGATGCGCAGCGTTGCCAAAGAGGCTCCCAAGGACAGCTTGGTGGTGTTTACTCCGGATTGCGTTCCCATACTCATAGGCGAGGATATGGATTCGTGTGTCAACCGCCACAAAGCCGTTTTGGGATCTCGCTTGATTTTCTTGAATTTGGCGGACGACCCGCAACAAACTCTTTTTGAGAAATTATTCGCCAACGTTAAGAAAGAAGCTGCTCTAGATCGGTCCAAAGGACCCCATCCCGCAGTAAACCTCGTGGGCTTTCCGGATTTACCCTCGACACGGGAACTGACTTTGGCCTTGGAGCGCTTGGGGATTAGGGTCAATGCCCGGCTATTGCCCGACTTCTCGCTAGAGGAGATGCGGCGATGGTGGAAGGCCGACTTGCAGGTGTTTTTTCCCCACGCGATGATGGAGACGATTTATAAAAGGGCTTTCTCTGATGTTGAGATTCCGGCGATTACGCCTCCCCCGCCTTACGGCATTGCCGGCACCCAGCGTTGGTTGGACGCTATTGCATCGGCCTTGAGCCGGCAGAATGGCCTACCGGGAGTCTGGGAGCAATTGCTGCGGCCGCTGGCGCAGCGTTGGAACCGCTTGGTTCAAGAGGCCCGGCAGTACGAGGTGGCGGTTGTGGATGATACTCAGCATCTTTCCCGCTACTCGGATTGGCGACAGACTTTCGGAGTGCCGCTGTTGCCGGTTCTGAGTGAAATGGGGTTGAATGTGCGTTTTCTCCTCTATCTGGAACCTGGGAGGTTCCCTCCGCCCCCACGAAAGAACATCGAGTTTTTCTCCAATCCGGAAGCGCTTAATAGCGCTTTGAAGAAAAAGGGTTTCCAGGGAGTTTTCTCCAATGTTTTCTTTGATCGGCGGGTTACCCGGGCCGGCAAGGTGCCCCTTTCTTTTCAGTTGTTTGAAATGGGCCTTGAGGGAGCCGTGAGGAGCCTTGAAAGAATGCTTAGGAGTTGCCGCCTGAGGTTTTATGAGCGATATTCAAGCTTTGGACCCCAATAAACATTCTGAACGACTCGAAGACTTCAGCCGGAGAAAAAATTTTCCGTACTTGCTTGGGGTCTATCTGGCGCTCAATGCCATACGGGATCTTTATCTTCTGGTAGACGGTCCGGATTGTAACCTGCATAAGGCTGAGTTTATTTATGGCAAGCACGATTGGAATTCGAACCTTTTGGATCCTTCGGGTATGCATCGCGTCGTTTTTTCAAACGTAACCATAAACGACGTTGGTTTTGACTGGCAGAATCATCTAAGAGTAATGGTTAAAAGAATCGCCGGCGTGCCTGAATGCGGCGCCGTCATGCTGACGGGCATGCCTTTTTGTTCCTTGACCGGTCTTCAGTACGACCGGGTTCCAAGAGAAACCAAGGATGCCGTCAAACCGGTTATTGATCTTGTTCCGGGCTCCTTGCAGGGGGATTGGTTGGATGGTTATGCAGAGGTTTTGTCGGCCTTGGCGGGAGCAGTGGATCTGCCTCCACGGGACGCGGAGCCTCACCGCGTGGCGGTGGTGGGCTTGATGATGGACCGCACGGAAGAGGACCATCTAGGCAACGTGCGGGAGCTTCGCCGCATGTTGGAAGCTCTGAACTTGGAGTTGGTGTCGGTTTGGCCGGCCAACGAGCCCTATGCGTCTCTCTCCCGGGTCGCTGCCGCGCAGACAATTCTGTCGCTGCCTTATGGACGCAAGGCTGCGCGCCTTCTCGCTCAGAGAACTGGGGCGCGGATTTTGGAACTGGAGGTTCCGTTCGGATTGGAGAGCACACGCCGATGGCTTCTCCAGATCGCGCAGTTTTTTGGGCGGAGCGACCAAGCGGATCGGTTCATTGAAAGGGAGTTGGCTCGGACCTATTCGAAGCTGGAATGGCTCATTCCTTACGCCTTTCTAAACCGTGAAATCTCTTTCTTTGTCGATCCTCACTTAGTGCACGGCATGGTTGAGTTGGCGGAAGGGTTGGGTATGCGAATTCGTGGAGCGGTTGCAACCGCGAGGCAAGAGCACTTGGGGGAAAGCGCGGGAGGCAGCAAGGAGGACGGAAGCGGGATTCTTTTTGAACCCAATGCCCTCGCATTACAGGAGATATTGGGAAACCCGGGGGAGCTTGTCATCGGCAACAGTTTTGTTACCGGAGCTGGAGAGCTTAAGGGAAATCCCGCCTGTGTCGAACTAGGATTCCCTTCGTGGTATTCCCATGCCTTGGTAGACGCTCCTTTTCTGGGGTTTGAGGGGTATTTGTCCTTTGTAAACCGTATGTCGAACGCCTTGAGCGCGAAGAAAATGAACGCTCTCAAAGGTCCGCCTGAAAACTATGTTAAAAATACGCATTAAAATTAGAGGCCAAGCGCATGTCAAGCGACATTGAGTCGGTCGCCCAGCCTTTGGCCGCTCAGGACGCGGCAGAGTTGCAAGTTTACTCTAATTATGTAGACCGCTTCCTGGATCACACCATATTGGGTTTTTTGGATAGCCGGGACGGTGGTCAAAAGCAATATGATGCTTCCGGCATGAGGGATATGTGGAGTCGCTTGGTCGAGGATATTCGAGACGGACGAAAATCGGAGCACTTGGATTTCTATATTCATATCCCATTTTGCAGCGATATTTGCAAATTCTGCAATATAAGCACGAAGAAATTAAACCAGCCTGAACAGTTGACTGAATATGTGAAATATTTGACTGACTGCATGCAATTTTACTCGCAGGCCTTTTCTGGAATTCGGTTCGACAATCTCCAGCTCGGCGGGGGCACGGCGAGCATATTGAGCGCCATGCAGATGGAACGGTTATTTTCCGTGCTTTTTAAGTATTTCAGTTTTCATCCCGATGGAGAAAGGAGTTTCGAGTTTCATCCGGCAAGCCTTTCGCAGGAAAAGCTTCAGGTTTTAAAGAGGTTTAATTTCAACAAGGTCTATATCGGGGTGCAGTCGTTGA
Organism: Elusimicrobia bacterium RIFCSPLOWO2_12_FULL_59_9; assembly: GCA_001800185.1. Classification (GTDB taxonomy): domain Bacteria; phylum Elusimicrobiota; class Elusimicrobia; order O2-12-FULL-59-9; family O2-12-FULL-59-9; genus O2-12-FULL-59-9. The sequence goes on along the minus strand of MGUX01000163.1, from coordinate 470 downwards.
CCGACGAGGTGCTTATCAAAGAAAACCGATTCCATACTTATAAGACGGTGAGGGATGCGGTTCTTTGGACCAAGAAATTCGGCTTTTCGCGTGGTTTTGATGTCGACCTTATTATGGGGCTCGAAGGAGAGACTCCGGATTCATTCTTGCGGTCTTTCGAGAAGACGGCGGCTCTGGAGCCAAACGAAATCAGCGTTTTTCTGTTGAAGCCGTTCGGGCATCACATGACCCGACAGTTCGGCCGAAGCGTCGGCAGGTTTTATGAGGCGCAGAGTTATGGAAGAGAATTGGCGTGCCTTTCCGAAAAGATGATAGCTGACGCTCGTAGGTGGGGGTATGAACTGGACCCATCGCCGCTTATTGATTTTCGTTTCCGTTTCCTGCTGAAAGCGGCAAATGGGGGTGTGCCCAGCGAGAGCAACGGATTTTTTTTGGTGCCGCCCTACTCGGACACGGCTTTGGGGGGAAGG
>MGUX01000162.1 GCA_001800185.1 Elusimicrobia bacterium RIFCSPLOWO2_12_FULL_59_9 | reverse complement strand
ATGAGATAGCTATGCACGCCGATGAGTCCCGTGGGGCCCGCAAACTGCCAGGAGACGAAGCTTCCGGCCGCGATGGCGACGTTGTTTTCGAAGGCAAAACCCTGCCAGGAGGCATTGCCGGCGTTCCAGAAGGTCGAGTTGGAGATATCCTTGAGAGTTATCTTCATCTGCGCGACCGTTCCGCTGTCATAAGCGCTGCCTGAAATTACAGCCAGCGAGCCGGAGAAGGCCGCATTGGGCGCGGCGATAGTGACTCCGGGCGGCTGGGCGTCGGCTGCTTGATAGGTGACCGTTGCCACGGCCTCATGCGAATTGGAGTAGGAATCTCTGGCGACGGCGTGGATTCTGTATTGGTCCCCGGGGACAAGATACGAACCGGCGGGCCCGGCATAGCTCCAGTTGACGGAGGCACCCGGGCTGACGCCGACATTGATGTCATAATAGCTCTGGAGCCAGGACGCGCCGCCCCAATACTGCGACGGTCCCGATGGAATAACATGCTCGATGGCCAGCCGCAGGGAGGCGACTTGAAGGTTGTCCGTGGCGCTTCCGGAAATGGTCGAAAGGCTGCCGACAGATGAGTTGTTGGTGGGCGCCAGGATGGTGGAAACCGGACTCTGGCCGTCCGCCACCGACACAGCCCGAGTGTCGCTCCGCGCAGCGTTGACCAAGTCGCTGGCGGTGATCGTCGCGCTGCCCACCGCCACAAACGTGGCGGAAAAGGCCTTTACGCCCGAATCAGGTGCGGAAAAAGTCGTGTTGGGCGGAAGGGAGGAGCCGGCAGGTCCCGTGAATCGGACCGTGCCCGTATAGGATGCGTCTTTATTTTTTCCAGGGCTGTCGGTGGTGGCCACCACCGTCAGATTGTAGGGGACTCCCGCCGTCGCCGCGTAGGCGGCGCCGCTGACCCCCACCCCGTCGGCGAAGGTCTGGCCGGCCAGCACCAAAACCAAATCAGGAGGGGTGCCGACGGCGACCGAGCGGCTGTCCTGGCGCAGGGAATTGTAGGCGTCTGTGACCGTCAGTGCCGCTGATCCGGCCGAGTTGAAAGTTACAGAAAACGATTTCTGGCCAAAATCGGCCGCGGTAAAGACGTAGTCCAACGGCAAATAGGCGTCTGCCGGGCCGCTCAAATGCACCGTTCCGAAATAAGCATTGTCTTTGTTTTTGCCGGGGCTATTGTTCGTCGCCACCACGCTCACGCTGTAGGGGACTCCCGCCGTGGCGGCGTTGGCCGTGCCCTGAATCCCTATGCCTTCGGTAAATCCTTCGCCCTCCAGCGCCAAAACCAGATCCGGCGGAGAAACGACGCTGACCAGCCGGCTGTCTGAGCGCGCGGCATCAAGGGTGTCTTCCACGTCCAAACTTGCGCCGCCCGCTTCGTTGAAGGTGACGGTGAAGGCGTGAGACCCAAAATCAGCGGCGGTAAAGGAGTAGTCGGCCGGCAATACGGCGCCGAAGGGGCCGGCAAAGTGAACCTTGCCTCTGTAATTGCCGTCCTGATTGGCGGAGCTGTCCGTCGCGATCACCGTCACGCCGTAAGGCGCGCCCGCCGTCGCCGCGAGCGGCGTCCCGGAGACGCCCCCATTGACAAACATTTCGCCGGAAAGCGCCAGGACCAGGTCCTGAGCGGCGTTGACGGCAATGCTGCGAGCGTCATAACGCGCCCCATCGGTGGCCGAAAGAGCGGCCGTTCCCAAAGAGTTGAAAACGATCGAAAAAGAGTACGAGCCGTTGTCTCCCCCAATGCCTGTGGTGAACGTGTGGCCCGCAAGGTAGGTGGCGTCGCCCGGAGCGCCGATGCTCACCGTGCCGGCGTAATCTGCCTCCTGATTCAGGAATTTATCGGTCGCCACGACCGTCACGTTATAAGCCAGCCCGGCCGTTGCCGGCTGGGGAGTTCCGAGGACGCCGGTACCTGCATTAAAATACTGACCCGGCAGGACCCATGACAGATCGGGGGCGTAGCGGACCGTGACCGACCGATAGTCGTTTCTCACATTATCGACGACGTCGGAGACGGTCAAATAAGCGTAGCCCGTCTGCGCCGAAGCGGTTCCGAAGGTGACGCTGAAGACGCCGGCCCCGCCGCTCAAGGCGGAGTCGGAAGGAACGGCGGAGTCCGACGGCCCGCTGAAGCGGACCGTGCCGTTGTAGGACCCGTCCTGATAGAAGCGTCCGTCGGTGGCGATCACGGTCAGGCTGTAGGCCGTTCCCGCGACGGCCTCCTGAGCGCTGCCCGCGATTCCAACGCCGGGCGTGAAAGTCTCGCCGGGAAGGACGATCACCAAGTCCGGAGCCCGCAGGGTGGCGGCGGAAGCCGTCCCGCTAAAAGCGGTGGCGATGCCGTCCGCGTTGCGGGCCCGCACCCGGGCATAATAAGTCGTCTGAGAGGAAAGCCCCCCGATCAGGACCGAGGCGGCCGTCAGATTGTCGGCAAATGAATAAGGCTTCCAGGGATAGGAGAAGTATTCATCGTAAGCGAGCTCCACCTCATAAGGCGTTCCAGCCGGATTGTTGTTGGGACTCCAGTTGAGTTGAAAACTGTGCGAGCTGATAGAAGCGACCGCCAGCCCCTCCGGCGCCGCCGCAAGGGTCACGGGGGATAACTCGTTGGAATAGCCGGAATATAGGTCGGGGGTTTGCCGGTGCGACTGCAGCCGGAAATAATAGCGAGTATTGGGGTTAAGGCCACCGATGGTTGCCGACTGAGAACCTATTCCCGCCTTATTTGCCGTTAAAATCCGGGCCGCTTCCATCGTAGGATTGGGAGAAGCGCCATGAAAAATCGGAAAATCGTCCTCCGTGGTCGAATTGTCCGTCCACTGAAGGGTCATTTGGCTGCTCGAGGCGGCCGTCAAGTAATTCAAAGTCGGCGCCGGCGGCGGAGCAGCCAAAGTCTTGGTGGAAGCCAAGGCGCTGTAGGCGCTTGTTATGCCGTCGCCGTTTCGGGCCCGGACGCGGAGGCTGTAGAGGGTCTCGGGAGTCAGGTTCGTCAGGGTCGTCGTCAACGCCGTCAAATTGACGGCGAAGCTTGCGGCAAAAGCGAGGTCGGCCGCGAAATTGTCCTTTGAATAAGAAACTTCGAAAGGCGTCGTATTGGGATTTCCGCCGGAGTCCCAGTTTATCTGTATGGAGCTTGAGGTGAGGGCTCCAAATCCCAGGCCGGCCGGAACCGCCGCCAAGGTGAACGCCGAGGCCGGATTGGATGGGTCGCTTTCGGTTCCCGCGACAATCGCCGCCACCTGAATGGAGTACTGCCGGTTGGTGTTGAGCCCTACGTCGCTATAGCCCAATGCGGTCGTTTGAGCGAAGTGGCGGCCGGAGGCCGTGTCGGAGGCGCGGTAGAGGCGGTAGGTGGTCGCGTCTGCCACGGCGCTCCACGTCCAACTGATGGAGGAAACCCCAAGCGCCGTTCCGCTCAAACCCTGGGGGCCGGAAGAAATCGAGGTTTGACCGCTCGCCGATGAGGCGAAGCTGATCTCACCCGCATGGTTGATGGCCCCGACGCGGAAGTAATAGAAAGTGTTGGACTGGAGCCCGCTCACGGTCAAAGAGCCGAGGTTTCCGTTGACGGTGGAGGAGGAGAGCAACTCGCCGCCGAAGTCCGAAGCGCGCGAGGCGTCCAGCCGGTAACCCTGGGCGCTCACCGCGCCCCAGTTCACGGTCGCGCTCGTAACGAAGGCCGCCGCCACAGTGGGGCTGACCGGCGCATTGGCCAATGTCGAGCGGGAAGCGGCGGCCCAATCGGTCAATACGCCGGCATGGTTTTGCGCCCTCACGCGGGCGTAGTAGGTGGTGTTGGAACTCAGGCCATAGACCAGGCCCGAAGTCGTGCCCGATATTTCCCCGGAGGCGGCCGGAGCGGAGAAATCGGATTTATCGGAAAGCGCATATTGGTAGCGCGTCTGTCCGGAGGGGTTCCCGTTGTCCGCCCAAGATATGCTCAAGCCGTTGGACGTCACGTTGCTGAAAGAAGGCATGCCGGGAACGGAAGCCAGAGTCACGGCGCTGCCCAGGTCGGTGAAGGGACCGGAAATCTGGGTCGCCGCCCGGGAATAATAGGTCGTGTTCTGAGACAAACCGATGAAGGACGCAAAGTTGTTGTAGGTATCGCTGGTAATATAGGCCGTGAAGCTGGAATAGCTGGAAATCCGGGCGTAATAGCGCGTCCCGGCCGGGAACGTCGTGTTCCAGCGCGCCGTCAAGGAGCTTGCGCCTAATTCCGTAAATGCCGGCGAGGCCGCGCTGATATCGCCGCCGATGAAATCCCAATTGAGGTTGTTGCCCGCATCCAGGTTTGTCCCGCCGCTGGCGTTGATTTTTATTCCGTAGGATGCGTCCGAATCCATGACGTCCACGTAGGAAACGGCGGCGGTGGCGACACTTAAATTCCAACGGCTGGGCGAGGCGCCGCTCCTGAGCCGGATTCGGCTGAGAGCCGACTGTCCGTTGAGATCGAGATAAGAAAATTCATAAGTCGAGCCGGCTTGGAAGGTCAGGGAAGCGCCGCCGGTCTGCGCCTTGAGTTTGGCGGCGGTCAAATTGCCCGCGAAAGAGACGCCGGCCGTGGAGATGGCGTTTGTGACCTCCAACGTTCCCAGGACTCCGCCCGTTCCCAGGTTGATGTCCTGCCTGGAGGCGCCGCCCAAGATGAGGGTCCCGCTCGCTCCCGCCGCCAGCTTTCCCGCTGACAAATTGAAATTGCCGGAAACGGTCCACGTGCTTCCGCCTAAATCCAGAATCTCATCCCCCGCGCCGCCTCCCGCGTAAGCCACCTGCCCCGAAACCGTCACGTTGGGCTTGTTGGACGCCGCGTCCAAAGTCAAGTTCCCGGCGCTGCCCGCGATGACATAAAGATTGCCGGCGATATTGTGGAAACCGGCTCCCAAAGTCACCTTTTTGGGATAAAGCTCGCTGCTTAAAGCCACGACGTCGGCGCCGTAGCTGCGCGCGGGCATCGCCGCATCGGTGGTTCTTGGGATGAATTTGACCGGCGACAAGAGGCTGCCCCCGGCGCCCAAAGTCTGCGCCGCATTGCCCACAAGCTGCAAATAGGAGCTGCCTTGAACGGCGCCGGTCAAATTGATCGAGCCGCCCTCCTGGACGCTCAAAAGGTCGGAGAGGGTCAAAGTTCCGGGAATCTCCAGGGTTCCGTAAACGTAAGGCCGGGTCTGGTTCGTGACGCTTCCGGCGACGCGCAAGCTGTAAAAAGTCGGTTTGCCTTCCTTGTCGGCCCCGGGACCATTATAAAGGATAGAAGCGCCGTTTCCATCCAGGACGACGACCCCGTTGCCATAATAAAAAGTTCCGGCAAGCTCAAAATTGCCGGAAACTGAAACAGTGGAGCTCCCGGCATTATACGTGCCGCCGGACAGAATTCGGAGGGCGCCTTGCACTTGATGGAAATTTTGCCCGGCATCCAACATGCCCAACTCCACGGTCAAATCGCCGCTCAAGCGGAGCTCGTTGGCCGTTCCGACAATCAGGCTCGCCGCCGATTTGGCGATCCGCAGATGTTTAAAGGAATAGAGATGGGAATTTCCCATCAGATAGGAGTAGAAAGAGCTCTCAAACGTGACCGTGGAATTTCCGGCGTCGAAACGCCCCCCCGCGTCCATAATCCAGTCCCGGCTCACGCGGTGCTCGAAAGCCCCCGCCGAGAAAGTGCCTCCCGACACTTGGAAGTTTCCGGCGACGTTCAACGGGACTCCGGCCACCACGGAGCTCGAAAAATCCGCCGCCATGGTGAAATTGGAGAGGGTAATCGCGAGGTCCCAAAAAGCGTATTTGCCAGGATTGGCGCCGTTGAAAATCACCGCCTTGCCGTTGGCGGGGACCACGTCGCCCTGCCAGTTGGCCGCTTCCGAAGCCTTGTTGGTGGTTCCCCCCCCGTCCCAGACCAGAGGCTCGTTGTCGCCGATGCGCGTCCGCGTCGAGCCCAAAGAGGTGTAGCCGTATTGCGGCCCCCAACCTCCGGTGGATACGGCCGCGTAATAAAAGGTGTAGGTGGAAAGGAAATTGAACGTGACGGGCCCGTCGTCATAATCGAAGGCGGTGCCGTCCAAAGAAGTCAGGCTGGGACTCTTGGATACCCAGGCGTACATCGGCGTGTTGACCGGAAAATCCACCGCGTCCCAGTTCGCGGTGAGACTGTTGCTGCTCACCGAAGTGATGGGAAGCGCGAGGATGGCGGGAACCCCTTTGGCCGTCTGGGTGCTGTCGGATATATAACTGAAAAAGTCGGATGAGGTCGAGACCCGCGTGTAGTACCAGGTGTTGGTGCTCAGGTTCACAAAATCGGCAAACAGATTGGTCGTCTGCGTGCCCGTCCAATAAATCCAGTCCGTGGATATCTGAACGTGGTAAAGCGTCCCCGCGTCGTAGGTCGAGTCCCAACGATATCTAAACGACGTGCTGCTCACGTTGACAAAAGCCGCCGGATAAGTAGACTGAATCACCGCCGGCGTCTGAAACGCGCCCAAGGAGGTGTAGCCGTACTGCGCGCCCCAGCTTACTGACGACACCGCCGCGTAATAGAGCGTCTTCGAATTGAGCCCGTAAATATAGGCGTAGTCATAGGTCGTCCCTCCGGCCGAGCCCGCGATCGTCGCCAAGTCCGGGCTCAGCGACACCCAGGAATAATAATACGTCTCCGGGGCGATATCGCTCGCCTTCCAGTTGAGCCGCGCGTAAGTGCTGTAAATCTCCGACACGGGCCGGGCCTCCAGCGTCGGCACCCCCGCCAAAGTCCTGGTGCTGTCGGATATATAACTGAAAAAGTCGGATGAGGTCGAGACCCGCGTGTAGTACCAGGTGTTGGTGCTCAGGTTCACAAAATCGGCA
>MGUX01000161.1 GCA_001800185.1 Elusimicrobia bacterium RIFCSPLOWO2_12_FULL_59_9 | reverse complement strand
CCGTGCCCTTATGCTGAAATTTCAGTTCAAATTTGTCAGGAACTTTTCAAAAGTGCACAGTTTTATGAAGATTTACGATTCCAAAGTGCGCACCCTATTTCCCCAAAATTGGTCCGACAGTGATGTTGGGAAGGTTTTCATCCCGCCGCTGTTGGCGGGATGAAAACCCCGGCACCGACACTCCGGTCGGCGCCGATGGAGCCCGTACCGGGTTTGACAAACTTGACAAACTTTGAAGCGCGAACGGGGGGGGGAGCGAATCGTGCAATTTCCTCGGCTGCATTTTAGGTGATTCAAAACGGACCCTTGACAAAAAGTCAAATGGCATATATAATATAGTCAAATGGCTATAACCATCGAACAGATTCGACATGGCATCGCATGGAAAATGGTCGACCGCTTCCAGAAAGGCTATGAATTGAAGGATAAATCTATGGCGCGGTTGCTTGGCATCAGCGACAGCACATTTGCAAGACATCGCAGAAATGAAATTTCGCTTGGTCTGGTTGAAAGCGATCGCTTCTGTCGGGCGATGGCGATTTTTGAGCTGGCAACTCGCATCTTTGAAACCAAGGAGCGGGCTATGCGGTGGCTCCAGCGCCTCCAGCCCGGGCTCGCAGAAAAGATCCCGTTGGAGATTCTAGACACAGAGCCCGGGTCCCGCGCGGTGCAAAGGCTGTTGACACAGATTGAACACGGCGTCCTTCCGTGACTACGGCTTGGCGCATTGATTTCCTCAAGTTCTCTAAGGAAGAATCATTTTCTGGGGACGGAGCAGCGAAGGAGGGCGGAAGATGGAATCATCCAGGGACACGCATGGTTTACACCGCAGATACCCTGGCGCTTGCCGCCTTCGAAAAGTTCGTTCATCTAGGCGATGAGGGCAGGGCGCTGCGACTCGTCTACTATCGAATCGATATCCCCGCCAATATTCGGATTGAGGAACTAAAGCTGCGGGAAATGCCGACAGACTGGAAGGCCAATCCCGCCCCACCATCGACAATGGACATCGGAACCCAGTGGGTCAGAGACGCGCGTTCGTCAATAATGGAGCTCCCTTCTGTCACTATTGAGACCGAGTCCAACTACCTCCTTAACCCACTGCACCCTGATTTTAAGCGCCTTGCGATTTCCTCGGCCAAACCCTTTGAGTTTGATTCTCGCATGTGGAAGGATTGAGCGTAGAGGGGATCGGGGGCGGTCTGCGGACTTTTGACACGATACGGAATGGGCGGTATACTAAAAGTATGGAGGTACAGAAGTGGGAAGATAGACCCATGCCTGATCTAATCGTCGCGTCTGGGTTAAGGGGACGGGTTTGGTTAATTGCCTATTGATAATTTCTTTTCCGATGTGACGTGATGGAACTTTTTTCCCGTGGGTTTGTTTAACCTGGACGGAGGGAAAATGGGGAAAAAAACGGGATTCTGGAACCGGATGGGGCTGGCGGCGGCGTGCTGCCTGGCGGCGTGGTGGGCGGCATGTTCCGTGATGGAGCGACCGAAGGATATAGAGAAAATTTCCCGTTTGGGCGCCTCGATGCACGCGCGCTTCGGGTTGAAGCTTTTCGGCGAGCTGGTTCGGGAATATCCCGGTGAAAATATTTTTATTTCTCCCCTTAGCGCGGCGATGTCGCTGGGCGCGGTCTATAACGGAGCGGGCGGAGAGACAGCCGCGGAGATATCCCAAGCCATGCAGATTCCAGGGACGCCGGTGGAGGAACTCAATCGCGCCAGCGCCGAGCTTCTAGAATCCACGCGGCAACTCGACCCCCAGGCACGCCTGACGGAAGCCAACTCGCTATGGGGCTGCCACATCCGTTTTAAGCCGGAGTTTTTAAACCGCGTCCGGCGCGCGCACCGGGCGGAGGTTAAGATGGTGGATTTTGCGAACCCGGGCGCCGCGGCCGCTATCAACGCCTGGGTCCGCGAGAAAACCGACGGCCGGATTGAAGAGCTCGTGGGCCACATTTCTCCCGATGCCGTCCTTGTGCTGCTCAACGCCGTCTATTTCAAGGGAGACTGGAGCGTCGAATTCAAGAAATCCATGACGCGAGAGCGCTCTTTCACCCGGTTGGATGGCAGCACGAAAAAGCATCCCATGATGCATCAGGCCGGCGCCTATGATCATTTGGAGACCGACGTTTTTCAGGCCGTCAGCCTGCCCTACGGCGACGGGCGGATGAGCTTGTACGTCTTTGTTCCAAGGCGGATCCTGGGCCTGGGCGAGTTTTATAAGACCCTGGATGAGGCCCGCTGGGCAGGCTGGTTGTCGCGTTTCTAAAAAAAAGAGGGCCATATAGCGCTTCCCAAATTCCGGTTGGAATATGCGGTCGGACTCAATCGGGCGCTGCAGGCGCTCGGCATGAGGGCCGCCTTCGACCCCCGGAAGGCCGATTTTAAGAATATGGGCGATCCGCCTGCGGGCCGGAGCATTTTCATCGACAGCGTGCTGCACAAGACCTTCGTGGAGGTCAACGAGGAGGGAACGGAAGCGGCCGCGGCGACGGCCGTCACGGGCCTGGGACGGGAGGCCATCGGGGAGGACAAGTTCGATGTGGTTGCGGACCATCCCTTTTTCTGCGTGATCCGCGATAACCGGACGGGGGCGAATTTGTTTATGGGCTCTATCGTAGTTCTACAGCCGCCCTTTTTTCTCTTGCGTTAAAATCTAAAAACTGCTACAAAGTTCCTGCGAGCATGAAGGACGTGTGCTCGGGAACGATGATTCACGACGAGAGTCTCGACGCTGCGACTGTCGCGGTGGGAGCGACAAGTTTGCGGACTGCGCCCTTATCGCCTACATTCCGCTTATTGTGGACAGGGTTCTGCGGAATTTCCCGGCCCGTGTCTACGAACATCGTTACGAGTATAGCGTCGTCGGCACCTCCAGGAGCTTGAGTAGCTGTTTTTGCAAGGCGGTGAGCTGCAGGGGGAAGCAAACGACCTCCTCACCACGCCGGAACTCGTACCAGGACACCCCCTTGAAGGTCTCCAGTATCCGAGGGCAAGTCGGCGTCGAGGTCGGGCGCCCTTCCGGGAATAGAGGCAGTTCCCTGATCCCTTCCCGCGACATCCCCTGGTGCACGGACCGCTCAATGAGCGCCGCCACGACGAGGGCCACGTAGTATGCGTGAACCAGACCAGCGCACCGCAGCGGCTTCTTAAGGTAGGCCGGTGCCACCTCCAGGTCGGTCTTGAACTGGGCGAATCTCTTTTCCACGTAGGGCTGGTACTTGTAGATCGACAGGACCTCCTTCTTTGGGAACTTCTTGCTGCCGAGGTTGCTCACCAGAGGAAAGACCCCATCGGTACGCTGCTCCGCGCGCAAGGCATTGTCGTCCACGCGGACTTCCAAGCTCCAAACGGTGCGCCGCAGCAGACGCACCGCGTCGCCTACTTTCGGCCGCCCCGGCCGCAGCCGTCTCGTTTCTTTCTGAACCTGGCGCTTGAGCCGGACGCGCAGAAATGGGGTCATGCTCTTGGCTTCCAAAATCTCGCGCACGGCCCGCCGAATCTGCCGGGCTGCCCGCAGCTTGCGACGGTTGAGACGCTGGGCCAGAAGCGCCAACTCGGCTCGGGCTTGCTCCAGACGTTTCTCCCGAGCCGCCTCGTCGACTTCCGCTTTGGCGCTGGAGCGAACCCAAACCAGACGGAACCCTTCCGCCGTGAGCCCCGCCGCCGCGCAGCTATAGTAGACATCGGGCGGCCCCGCCTCGTTCCTCTTGTTGGCAATCGTTAGAATTCTCTTCCAGCGCACAGCCTTCTCGCGCAGGTGCCGGCGGAACCTCTTGTCCTCCGTCCGGGTGCGCGGCAGTACGGTCACGAACTTGCCCCCGTGCGCCGCGATCTCCTTGAGGTTGGTTGAACTCGCCAGCTTGCAGTCCGCCACATAGATGAAGTCGCCGCGCCCCAGAAGGTCCCGGAGCTCCTCCAGGTTGCCGCGGTGCACGGTGTCGTCGGCCCGGTTGCCGCTGTGGACCTGGTGGTTGATGGGGACGGCGCCGTCGGCGGACACCGAGAGGCCAAAGACGAGTTGCTTGAGGTCCGGGCGGTGATCCTTGTTATTGCCATGCGTGATGCGGGGTTCCCGGACCGAGCCCTTGTATTGGCCGTGGAAGGTGACGGTAGTCGTGTCGTGGTGTATGCGGTGCTTGGCGATCTTGAACTGCCGGATGATCTCAAGGGCCAGTCGAAACCAAAGGCCACGACCGCGTTCCGACACGATGGCGTCGAGCATGCGGGCAATCCGGTCGTCGTTGAGGCCGCGCTTCTGCTCCGGGGTGAACCCAATGGCCTGGGCATCAATCGGCGCGGCCCACTCGGCGATTCGATAGAGGGGGGCCGGGGAATCGAGGATGTTGTGCACCAAGGCCGCCAGGGCCTCCCCGTGCTCGATGGCCCGATCCCTTCCCGTTCCCACGAAGGAGCGCACAAGGGCCTGGAGGTTGAGGCGTTGGAGGAAGTGGGCGATGATGGGGTGGGGGCCGAGGTGGTGGGTGACATGCACTGCGTCCCCATGGCTAATATGCATACTATATGATATACTACATACTAGCTTATCCTATGTCAAGCAAAAAGAACACGACCCGCTCGCTCAGGGTGCTCCACAAACGCCGGCAAGAGTCGCTTAAGCTGCTCTTGCGGCCGGAGCCCATCATCATTGGCAATGTCTACGACGTCATGCGGCGCTGCGGGAACTCGTCTTGCCACTGCGCGGCTAAGCCCGGCCACCGGCAGACGTTGCTCATCTACGCGGAAAAGGGCCGGCGACGGTGCAAGTTCGTGCGCCGCCAAGACGCCGAGTGGATCAAGCAGGCGTGGTTGCGCTACAGGGACTGCAAGAAGGCCCTAAGGGAGCTTCGCGCCCTCAACAGCAGGGAGTTGGCCCTTTTGAGGGTGCAGCTTCGATGGCGGGACGTACGTGGGAATGCCGTTTAGAAATCATCCAGAAATAGCCGTTTAATAGGGCCAGACTCGCGGCCGCCGATCGTGTCCAGTTTTGGTCGGTTTGGACTT
>MGUX01000160.1 GCA_001800185.1 Elusimicrobia bacterium RIFCSPLOWO2_12_FULL_59_9 | reverse complement strand
CAGAAGCAGTGAGTTTCTTCATTTATGACCCGGGCCCGGGGGATTCCGGAGACAGCTAACTTAATCGATCCTTCATCTTTATGAGATTTTGAGTTATGTATGCTGTCCCCAGAATTCAGTGACTGACCCCTTTGAACCTGTTCATCAACCTTCAGCCTTGCCCGCCGGAGGCTCCCCCTTTCCGAGTTTCAGAGAGTCTGCTCCCTTATTGAAACTCTTGCCGAGGTATTGCTCTCCCACCCTTGTTAAGAAGGCGCGGACCGCCGTGTTTGCTGCGTCTGAACTCGCAAAGTAATTGGCCATAGCCGCGGCAGCTAACGAAACTGTAGAAAAACTCTCATTTTATCCCGCCGCGCCCCATGGGTTGGGGATTTTGAACGGCGGGCACCCAAACGCTCTCCCTTCAAGTCTAGCTCGGTTTATCCGGAGTTTCAACCCCTTGCCCGGTAATCGCCATACGCATGCGGCAGCCGTCAGTCCCTCTTAGTATTCGGCTTTAAGCCGGTGCAGGAAAAGTCCAAATTATCTGGAAGCCTTTGGAAAAATCGTGTACAATAAAATGCCTTGCCGGAGTGCGGCGACGTGCGTCGGGCGCGGCCTATCCGGCGGCATGGCCCGCCGAACCTTAGTGGGGTTCAGCCTTCCTGGTCCCGCAGGGACCGAAGGCGCCGAAGGGGGCAATCGCTGTATCGGGAAGGCGATTGCGGGTTTTTGCCGCCTCCGGTGGAGGAAAAGCGCCAAGGTGGCGCGTCAGGTGAAAACCCAGGGTCTGAATGAGCGCATACCTTAGGGTCGTGCGCGAATGAGGACAAGCCCCTCGGGAAGCGCAGGGCGCTATCCGGCGGCATGGCCCGCCGAACCTTAGTGGGGTTCAGCCTTCCTGGTCCCGCAGGGACCGAAGGCGCCGAAGGGGCGGCAGCCCCTCGGGGAGCGCCCCCGCGGCTATCCGATGAAGCGGGGGTCTTCAGACCCGAGAACTGAGCGCAGCGAGGCTCGCAGGGCGCGACAGGTGGGCAGTTAGCTCAGCGGTAGAGCGTTCGCCTCACACGCGAAAGGTCATAGGTTCGAAACCTATACTGCCCAATGTTTTAATCCGTTTTTCTATATTTTCTAAAAAGGACTAAACCATGCTCCTCTGGATTTTAATCGCCGTGTGCGCCGCGCTGATCGCCGCGCTGACCTACGCCTTGAAGCAGCTCTATGCCCTCAACAGCGGCGGCTTGGAAGCCGCGGAAGACCCCTCCGCGTTTGCAGGCCCCCAGATGGTGCAGAAGCTCGAGGACTTGGTCGCCGCGCTCTTAAACCTCCACGAGGTCGGCATGTCCTCCACCGGCAGCCTGGACAAGCCCGCTTTTTGCAGCGCCGTGGTCGAGGAAGCCACCAAACTCTTCGGCTCCCAGCGGGCGTCCTTGATGCTCTGGGACGACAAAGCGGGCGCGCTGACCATGCTCGCCGCCAAAGGCATGGCCATGAAGGACTTCGAGGATTTCAAGCTCAAGCCCGGCGAGGGCATCGCGGGCCGCGCCTTTGAAACGGGCGAAAGCATCTACGTCGGCGATCCCGGCCACGACACGCGCTACATCCCCAGCCGGCCGTCGCCCAAATTTCCCGAGCCTTTCGCGGCCGTGCCCATCAAGGTGAAAAACAAGCCCATCGGCGTCCTCAACATCCACGCCACCGGCGCGGCGCCGGCCATCAGCGCCCAGGACCTGCAGTGCCTCAACATCCTCGCCGCGCAGACCGCCGTCACTTTGGAGAATCTGCACCTCTATGACGATCTTCAGACCTTTTACCTGGAGATGGTGCAGACCCTGGCGCGCACCTTGGACGCCAAGGACAATTACACCCACGACCACTCCAGCCGGGCCAAGAGCCGGGCGCGGGCGCTGGGCGAGGAGCTCAAACTCCCTCTGCAGATGATCCAATACATCGAGTACGCCTCGCTGCTGCACGACATCGGCAAAATCGGCATCGATGAATCCATCATCCGCAAGCCCGGCAAGCTCACGCCGGAGGAGTACGAGGTCATGAAAAAGCACCCCGCCCTCGGCTACCAAATTCTCGCCCCGGTTAAATTTCTTGGACCCGTCGCGGAGATGGTGCTCTATCACCAGGAGTGGTACAACGGCCAGGGCTATCCGGAAGGGCTTAAGGGCGAGGAGATTCCCTTGGGCTCGCGCATCGTGGCCATCATCGACGCCTGGGACGCCATGACCTCCGACCGCCCTTACCGCAAAGCCCTGCCGCGCGAAACGGCCATCGATGAGCTGCAGAAGGGCGCCGGAACTCAATTTGATCCCCGGGTGGTCGAGGCCTTCCTGCGCATCGAGTCGCGCACCCGCAGCCCGGCGGAAGATCACGCGCAACACCACGAGCACCGCAACACGCACGCCGACGCGCCCGTCGCCGACGACCATACCTACCACACCTGAGCGGTTTGCATGCTTCATATCGTGGCCACCCCGCTCGGCAACCTGCAGGACATCACCTTGCGGGCCTTGGACGTTTTAAAGCGCGCCGACGTGGTCTACTGCGAGGACACGCGCCGCACCCGCCAGCTTCTCTCGGCCTTCGATATCCACAAGCCGTTGGAGCGCTACGAGGAGCACAACCCGCGCTGCCTGGACAAGCTGATGGAAACGCTCAAGGCCTCCAAGGAGGTCGCCTTGGTTTCCGACGGGGGAACCCCGGCGGTCTCAGACCCCGGCTGCAAAATCGTCGCCCGGGCCCGCGCGGAAGGCCTGTCCGTCGCCAGCCTTCCCGGCTGCTCGGCGGTCGCCGCCGCGGCGGCGGGCTGCGGATTTCCGGCGGACGCTTTCATTTTTTTGGGTTTTCTGCCCCGCTCCAGCGGCCGCCAGAGGAAAATCTTGACGCAAGCCGCCGCCTTCGAAAAAACGATGATCCTATTTGAATCGCCGTACCGCATCGTCAAGACCCTCGGCCTCTTGGAGGAGGTCCTGGGAGCGCAAACGCCGGCGGCCCTCGGGCGGGAGCTGACCAAGCTGCATGAGGAATGGCTGTGGGGAACCGTCGGCGAGATCAGGGCGCAGCTCGCGGCCAGAGCCGGCGTCCGCGGCGAAATCACTTTGGCCTTAAACCCCAGAAAGGACCCGGCCCCGTGAAGCGCCGGGCCCCGCCCGCCGCGCTTCCCAAAATCTGGAAAATATCGCGGCTTCGCCCATCCCAGATGGAGGCCCTCGCGCGCGGGCTCAACGCCGGCAAAATCATGCTTTTTCCGACGGACACCGTTTACGGCGTCGGCGGCAACGCGTTCTTAAAAGAGGCGCATGCGCGCCTCTTCGCCCTCAAGAAACGCGCGTCTGCAAAACCCCTGCCCATTTTAGTAGAATCAACCGGACGGGCCAAGAGATTGGCGCGCCGTTGGACTCCGGCGGCCGAAGCCTTAAGCCGCCGCTTCTGGCCGGGCCCGTTGACGCTGGTTTTTTGGGCCTCGGCCGAGGGCCGCAAAGCGGTCCAGAAAAGAGCCACCATCGGGCTCAGAGTTCCCAAGCACCGCGCTCTGCTCAAGGTTTTGAAGGCGGCCGGAGCGCCGTTGGTCTCAAGCAGCGCCAATCTTTCGGGCCAGCCGGCCGTCCGGACGTGCCGGGAGGCGCTGCGCGCCTTCGGCTCCGGAAAACCGGGCGAGCGGGTGGACTTTATATTGGACGGCGGGCCCTGCCGGGGGCAATCCTCCACGGTGGTGGACCTCACCGCGAGCCCGCCCAAAATCCTGCGCGCCGGCAGCATCCGGCCGGAGGCGATAGAGCGGGCCCTGGGCTCGCGTAAAACTTGACACCGGAGGCGGGCATGCGGATTTTATTCGTCTGCACGGGCAATAGTTGCCGTAGCGTCATGGCGCATCAACTGCTCAAACGCATCATCCGGACTCGCGCCCTCCAGGACTGGCAAGCGGATTCCTGCGGCCTGGCGGCCAACCCGGCTTTCCCGACTCCCCCCCACGTCAAAACCGTGCTGGCCCGCGAAGGCATCGCCGATTTCGAGCATACCCCCCGCCAAATCACCGGCCGCCTGGTGGAATGGGCCGATTATGTCCTCGTCATGCAGGAGGACCAAAAGAAGGCCGTCGAGCGGCGCTTTGCCTCCTCCCGCACGCCGGTGGCGCTCCTGCGCGGCCAAGTGAATCTGCCTGAGCCCGAAATCGAAGACCCGGTCCATCTCCCGCTGGAAGTATATGAGCGCTGCTTTGCCCGGATCAAAGAAGCCGTGGAAACCTTGGTGAAAAAATATGAAGCCAACTCTAAAAAAGCTGGATCCTGAAGTTTACAAAGCCATCCGCGGCGAACTCGACCGCCAAAACGACACTTTGGAGCTCATCGCCTCCGAAAATAACGCCTCCGAAGCCGTGCTCGAAGCCCAGGGATCGGTCCTCACCAATAAATACGCGGAAGGCTATCCCGGGAAAAGATATTACGGGGGTTGCCGCTTCGTCGATATCGCGGAAAATCTGGCCATCGAGCGCGCAAAAAAATTGTTCCAGGCCGAGCACGCCAACGTGCAGCCGCATTCCGGCACGCAGGCCAACATCACCGCCTACCTGGCGCTGCTCAAGCCCGGCGACACCCTCTTGGGCCTCAACCTCGCTCACGGGGGCCATTTGTCGCACGGCCATCCCCTCAATTTTTCCGGAAAATTTTTCAACGTCGTGGCCATGAACGTCCGCCGCGACACGGAGCTCATCGATTACGACGAGGCCGAGGCTCTCGCCCAGCAGCACCGCCCCAAAGCCATCATGGCCGGCGCCTCCAATTATTCCCGGTGCTTCGACTGGCAGAGGTTTAAGCAAATCGCCGACGGCTGCGGAGCGGTTCTCATCGCCGACGTCGCCCACTACGCCGGGCTCATCGCCGCCGGCCTCTATCCCTCGCCCGTGCCCTTCGCCCAGGTGGTCACTTCCACGACGCACAAAACCCTGCGCGGCCCGCGCGGCGGGCTCATCTTGTGCCGGCAGGACTTGGCCGCGCAAATCGACAAGCTCAATTTCCCCGGCAACCAGGGCGGGCCTTTTATGCATGTCATCGCCGCCAAAGCGGTGTGCTTCGGCGAGGCTTTAAAACCGGCTTTCAAGCGCTACCAGGGCCAGGTCGTCGCCAACGCCCGCGCCATGGCCGCGGCCCTCCAGGACCTGGGGCTGCGCATCGTCAGCGGCGGGACGGACTGCCACCTTTTTTCGGTGGACCTGCGCTCCAAAAAAATCACGGGCCGCGACGCCGAGAAGCTCCTGGAGGAAAGCGGCATCACGGTCAACAAAAACACGATCCCCTACGATCCCGAAAAGCCCTTCGTCGCCAGCGGCATCCGCGTCGGCACGCCGGCCCTGACCACGCGCGGCATGAAGGAAAAGGAAATGCGCCTGATCGCCCAGTGGATCTCCGACGCCATCGATCACCGGGACAGTCCCGCCGTACTAAAGGACATCGGCCTCAAGGTCCGGAGCCTTTGCCGCAAGTATCCGATTTACGAAAATTACCGCAAGAGGCTCGGGTGAAGAAAAAATCTTTCGCCGAAATCGGCATCATCGGGGGAAGCGGCCTCTATGAAATCGGGGGCGTGGGCGACGTCCGGGAAGTCCGGCTCAAGACGCCCTTCGGCAGCCCCTCGGACGCCGTCGTGCTTGGAACCCTCTCCGGCGCCCGCTGCGCTTTTCTGCCGCGCCACGGCAAGGGCCACCGGCTGCTGCCCACCGAGATCAACTACCGGGCCAACCTCTACGCCCTGAAATCCTTGGGGGTCCGGCAGGTCCTGTCGCTGAGCGCCGTGGGCTCGCTCAAAGAGGAGCTGGCCCCGAGGCATTTCGTTTTTCCGGATCAACTCATCGATGAAACCAAAACGCGGGCCTACACCTTTTTCGGCGGCGGCGTCGTCGCCCACGTTTCCCTGGCCGACCCCTTCTGTCCCGGCCTGAGCCTGGCGCTCTTCGACGCCAGCCAAAAATTGTCGCTCAAGTCGCATCTCGGGGGCGCCTACATCTGCATGGAAGGCCCGGCCTTTTCCTCCCGCGCCGAGTCCCAGGCGCATAAAAAGATGGGCTGCTCCATCATCGGCATGACGGCCAGCCCCGAGGCCAAGCTGGCGCGCGAGGCGGAGATGTGCTACGCCGCGGCCGCCATGGTCACCGATTACGACGTGTGGAAAGACGACGACGGCGTCAACGCGGCCGAGGTTATGGCGACTTTGAAGGTCAACTCCCGGAACGCCAAGCGCCTGGTGGCCGGGGTCCTGCCCGCATTGCTGCAAAGACCCGCCTGCGCCTGCCAAAGCGCCTTGAAGGCCGCCATCATCACTTCGCCCCAAGCCATCGCCCCGGGCATCAAGAAGAAACTGGGACTTCTCATCGGAAAATATGTCTGAGGAAAACGCCGGCCTCGATCGTTACCTCCGCCGCCTTCCCAAAGTGGACCTGCATTGCCACCTGGACGGCGCCGTGCGCACCCGCACTTTGCTGGAGCTGGCCCGGCGGCAAAACATCCCCCTTCCGGCCGACAACGAACGGGACCTCAATCGCTTCGTCCAGGTCACGGCCGCGTGCCGGTCTCTGGCGGAATTTTTGGACGCTTTCAACCATATCGTCCCCGTCCTGCGCTCGCCCGAGGCCCTGGAGCGCGTCGCCTACGAGCTTTGCGAGGACTGCCGGGCCGACGGCATCCATTACGTCGAGGCGCGCTTCGCGCCGATGCTGTGCGTCAAGCGCGGCTTTTCAGCCGAGGAGGCGCTTTCGGCCGCGCTGCGCGGGCTGGAAAAGGGAAAGCGGGATTTCGGCGTTCAAAGCGGCCTCATCGTCTGCCTGCTGCGCAATCACAGCCCCGAGGAAAACCGCGGCGCCTTCAACGCCCTGTGCCGCCTCTTTGGCCGCGGCGCCGTCGGCATGGATTTGGCCGGCGACGAAAAACAATTTTCTACCAAACTTTTCGCCGATTACTTCGAGGAGGCAAAATCCAAGAGCATCCCGACCACCTGCCACGCCGGCGAGATCGAGGGCGCCGAGAACCTGAAAACGGCCCTGGAGCTTGGCGTGGACCGGATCGGGCACGGCATCCACATCCTGCAGGACGAAAGCTGCGTCAACGCGGCGCTGAAGGCCGGCATTCCCCTGGAGATCGGGCTGACCTCCAACGCTTACAGCAAAGCCGTGCCGAGCCTGGCCCGCCATCCGCTGCTGCCTCTTTTTAAGAAAGGCTTGACCGTGACCTTGAACACCGACGACCGCGGCGTGCTGGGCATCGACCTGACGCACGAATACCGGCGCGCCCTCGAGCTCGGAATCCCCGTCGAGGGGCTGCAAAAAATATCAATCAACGGCGTGCGCAGCCTATTCGCCCCTCCCGCGCTCAAGTCGCAGCTTGAAAGACAATTCACGCAGGAAATGGAGAAACTTTATGCAAGTCCATAAATGGCAGAAGAAGCTGATCCATGAAGCCAAGAAGGCGCGAAACCTCGCTTATTGTCCGTACTCGCGCTTCGCGGTCGGCTCCTCCGTCTTGACCCGCAGCGGGAAAATCTTTTCGGGCTGCAACATTGAAAACTCCTCCTTCGGCCTGGTCATCTGCGCCGAGCGCACGGCCATCTTCAACGCCGTCTGCAAGGGCGAGCGCGAAATCCAGGCCATCTGCGTGGTGGGCCGCACCGCTCTTCCCTGCGGCGCCTGCCGCCAGGTCATCGCCGAGTTCGGCTTGGACATCGACGTGATTTTAGCCACGCTGCGCGGCCCGCAGCGCAAGGAAAACATCGCGACCTACAAAATCGTCGAGCTTCTGCCGCATCCCTTCGACCCGATCACGGCGGGGCTGCTCAAAAGGCTTCCCTGATGAAGACCGCCGAGCTCAAGGAAATCATCGATTGGATGAAATCCACCGACCTGCTGGAGGCGACCTGGAAACCGTCGGCCGCAAAAAGCGGGGCCGGCTTTTCCATCCAGTTCGACGGCCCCGCGGCCGCCGCCGTCTTCCCGAAATCCAGCCTGGCCGCCGTCACCTCCGAGGGCGTCGGCCTTTTTCGCTGGGCCGAGGCCGGCCGCAAGGCGCGGCCGCTTTCCAAAAACTCCCCCGTTGAAAAGGGCCAAACGCTGGGCGTTCTGGAGGCCGGCAAGCGCCTGACGCCGGTCAAAGCTCCCGCTTCGGGCCGCATCCACGACACTTGCGTGGAAGAAGGCCAGGTCGTCCAATACGGCCAGCCGCTTTTTTTCATCGAACCCAGTTAATGCCCGAGCCCGTTTCCACGGAGGAATTCCGGCCGCGCCTCTCGCCCGCCGCCGCAAAGCTTCTCACCGGCGCCGCGCTTTTGACCGCTTGCGCCGCGGTCTTCATCGGCGGCTACGGCTCCCGGCCGTGGACCGGGCTCTCTTACGCCGTCGTGCCGCCTTTCTGGCAAATGACCCCGGCGGCCTTCTGGGGCCATTTGTGGCGTCTGGCGGCGGTTTTTTGGTTCGCTTGGATTTTGACGGCGGCGGGCCGGCGCGTCCTGGCGGCCCTGCGTTTTGATTGCCTCAACCCATGGGAGGAATTTTCGCTGAACTTCGGCTTGGGAGCCGGACTCGGGGCCGCGCTGTTTTTTCTTCTGGGAATTTTGCATCTGCTTTACCCCGCCCTTCTGGCGGGCATCCTGGCGGCCGCGAGCCTTCCGGCGCTGGCCGAGGCCCGTTCCTTTTACAAACGCTGGAAACCGCCCTCTTCCGCGCCGTTTCAAGCGCGCCTTTCCGCATCCGGCTGGGGCGCGCTGATTTTCTTTCTGGCTTTCTTCCTGCAGTCGCCCCAGGCCTTCATTCCGGAAACCTTTTACGACGCCCTGGAGTACCACCTCGAGCTCCCCCAGCTCTATTTGCTCCACCACGCCGTCGTGCCGACCCCTGAAAACGCGTTTTCCGGGATTCCGGGAATCACGCAGATGCTCTCCGGCTGGATGCTCGCCTTGGACCCGTGGGGGGTCGCGGCCCAGCTTCTGCATTTCAGTTTCGCTTTGTGGATCTTTTGCGCCTTCACCGGTTTGGCCAAGCGTCTGGGCTCAGGCGCCGCCGGACCATGGGCCGCGGCGATTTTTTATTGCGTTCCGGCCGTCGCCATCGAAAGCGTGCGGACCTCGGTGGCCCTGGAGTGGGCGCTTTTTCAGCTCCTGTCCGCGCACGCGCTTGTGGCGGCCTTGGAACAGGACCGGCCGCCGCCCGCCAGGCGAAACGCGCTCTTCTTGAGCGGACTGTTTTTGGGGCTGGCGATGTCGACCAAATACCCGGCCTGGTTTGCTCCCGCGGGCTTCATCTGGGTCTGGCTCGCCGGGCGCAAGCGCCCGGACTCCCTCCGCCTGGATTTCCGGGAGCTGCTCAAAATTTTCGCCGCGGCGCTCGCGGTGCTTTCGCCCTGGCTGATTAAAAACATCGTGTTTTATCATAATCCCATCTACCCTTTTTTCCATGAGCTTTGGAGCCCCGGCTCCGATATCATGCCGGATTGGCGCTACGTCAACTCGGCCGGAAGGGACTTGAAATGGACGTTTTTGACCGGGGCCGGATGGCTCGATTACCTCCGGCATCCGTGGCGGATGTCCATCAACAACCAATTCGCCAGCAGCGCGCTGGGTCCAGTTCTGCTCGCCGCCGGCCTTCTGCCGGCGCTGGTGCGGCTGCCTTCGAAGGCCGCGGGTCTGCTGTGGCTGTTTCTGGGAACTTGGCTGCCGCTGAGCGTCGTCACCACCATGCCCCGCTTTTTCATCCCCGCCGCGGCGCTCCTGTGCCTTTTGGCCGGCTGGATTTTGGCCGAGGTCCGGCCGCCGGATTTAAGCCGCAGCCTGCGCGTCATGACGGGGCTGGCTCTGGCCTACACCGCGGTCCTTTTCGCCCCGGCTAAATCCTTGGGGGAAAATTGGGCGGTTTTTCTAGGCCGGCAATCCTTCGGGGATTATTTGGGTGAAAGCCGCATCGACGGATATCCCATGCCGCCTTTCGCCGGCATCGACTACATCAACCGCGCCGCCCCGGCCTCGGCCAAGGTCATGATCTTCGGCGACGCGCGGGGTTTTTATCTCAAGCGCCGGCATCTGATGACCACGCCCGGCCAGCCCAGCTTCATCGAAATGTGGTCCAACGGCGCCGCCGGCCCCGGCGAGCTTAAGGCACAATTCGACCGCGCGGGCGTGACCTACATATTGGTCAACCAGGGTGAAATCGACCGGCTGAAAACCAGTTTTCGATTCACTTTCCAGGGCAAGGCGAATCTCGACGGCTTTTGGAAAAAATATACTTTAAAGGAATTTGAGCTCGACGACGGACTCAAGGCCTGGGTGGCCGTGTACCGGGTTTTAAGCGAGGAGGAAGCCGCGCAGCCTCACCCAGCCGACGATCTTTTCGCGGCCTACGCTTCCAAGACGAGCCGCCGATGAATGCCAAACCCCTCTGCCTCGGCAAGCGCTTCACCGATTACGCGCCTAAGGCCGGGCCGTTCATCGCCGTCAGCGGCCTGCCCGGCGTGGGCAAGACCACGCTTTGCGAGCGCCTGAGAGGAGAGTACCGCCGCCTCATGGGCAGCTTCAAAAACAAGACACCCGCGTCATCTTCCTTTCCTAGGAGCGCTTCCTCCCGGAAGAAGAAGTCATCGCTAAAATCTTCAGGCGCCTTTAGTTTAGTTGGCCAAGGTGGCGGAGAAGCGCACCTCGTCGATCATCTGGCCGCCGCCGGCCAGCATCGTCTTGAGCTTGTCCGGCATGGGCGTGTTGGCGCGCATGGAAGGCGGACTGGCGAAGGCGAACGAAAAGCGGTCCTGGGTATAGCTCGGGATGAAGAACGTGTAGGTGAAGATCAGTTGATTATCCAGCACCAAGTCGATGGTCGCCCAAAAGGCCAGGCTGGTGCGGTTTTTGTACTTGACGTTGTACATGCCGTCCTTGGGCAGCGGGTTGGGTTGAAAATGGTCTATAACCCGCGAAAACGGCCAAGCCAAAATATCGACGTTGACCATCTTGCTGTCGGACGTGACCCTTAAAGACGGCTGATCCGCCCCCAGCGTCGAGACCAAACCGAAAACAGCCAAAAAAGCGACAACTCTGCCAAGCTTCATAGAAGCGCCTCCTAAATTTACACTCGAACAACCATCTCTCCTAATACCGTAAATATAACCCCAAAACCGTTATTCGTCAACCCCCCCCTTGTCGCACCCTGTGCTCCTCACTTCGTTGCGGTGCTCGGACCTGAAGGCCCCGGCTCCAGAGGAATTCGCCGGGGTGCTCCCCAAGGGGCTTGTCCTCATTTGCGCACGACCTTAAGGTATGCGCGCATTCAGACCCCGGGTTTTCACCTGACGCGCCACCTTGGCGCTTTTCCTCCACCGGAGGCGGCGAAAACCCGCAATCGCCTTCTCGATACGGCTATTGCCCCCTTTGGTGCCTTTGGTCCCTACCGGAACCAGGAAGGCTGAACCCCATTAAGGTCGGCGGGCCATGCCGCCGAATTTGATCGCACTCTACCACTTTACCACCCTACCCCTGCGCGCAGTTTGGCTTGGCGCCGGCCGCGGGGAGATGCGAGGGTTGCCGGCGCTTCGCCGACAAGATATACTTGGCTTGACCCTGAAAAAGGAGGAGATATCATGAAACTTTCGATCAAAGCCTTCGTCTTGACCTCGGCGCTATTTTGGGCGGGCTCCCTGCTGCTCATCGGCGTCATCAACCGCTTCTGCCCGCCGTACGGGCTGGGGTTTCTTCAAATTATGGACGGCCTCTATCCGGGCTACCGCGCCGGGGCGGGCCTCATCAACGTCGGCGTCGGGACCTTGTACGCCGTGGTGGACGGCGCCGCCTGCGGCGCTCTCTTCGCCTGGATATACAACCGCTTCGCCGCCTAAACCTAGCTGTCGGCCCCTTCAGCGCGCGCCGGCGGTTGCGATTTGTCAGAGCGCATTACTTTTGACCCGACAGTGTGCCCTGATGGAATGCCATTTGCCACCGGCCATCAGCGAGTCTCCAAATCGAACTGCGCAGAGAGTGGGCTGGCGGCCGGTCGTGCCGGATTAAGCGAAATGTTGTCATGGCCACGCCGGTCGCCAACAACACAGCCTTAAAGTCCCTGAGTGAAAAACGAGATGGCGACGCCGTCCGCAGCGCGTCGAGAATCTGAGCCTTGGCGTACACGCGCCCCGAACTCGCGAACTCCACAAAATCATCGGCCAATAAATCCGCCACTTCTGCCGCCGACTTGCGAAATTCCGGATCCAGCAAGCGCTTTTCCAATGGCCGGAGCTGCCGTTTAATCAAGAGGTTTGCCGTCATCGTGCGCCCCGCCGGGACTCACCCAAGTCGTCGATCAAACGTGTTGCCTGCGATCTCCAAACTTTGATCAGCACCTCCCAAGACTCAGCAATTGTTAGGTCCAAATCGTGCCGCGTATAACAATAATCGCCTTTGGCCAATATAAAATGCTTACCTTCTAAATCCACCGGAACGACCGTTATTGACCTTTGCATAAGTAATGGAAATTCTTATCCAGTTTAGCTATCCTATGGGGCATGAGACCCCCTGGAACACCGCAACAGTTGGCGAC
>MGUX01000159.1:2426-8220 GCA_001800185.1 Elusimicrobia bacterium RIFCSPLOWO2_12_FULL_59_9 | reverse complement strand
GGCGGCGCGGCCAAGGTCGAAGTGGAGCCAAGGAAGGTAAATGGGCTGCTTTGGCCGCTGAGCGGATTGAAGGCCCGCGCTTGGACGAAGTAGGTCGTGTTGGGAAGGAGCGCGTGAAATTCGGCCGGCGGAGCGTCGGTGGCCGACGAGGCGAAGACTTTTGAAAAATCAGCTCCGGTGGAAATTTGCGCCTCGTAGCGCGCCAGCGCGGAGTTGCCGTTGGTCGACCAGCGCGCGGACACGCTCGCCGTCGATACGCCGCTGAAGGCCGGCGGGTCCGCCTCGGCAGGGCTGTTGGGCAGCGTCATGGCGGATAGAACCGGGCTGTAAGCGGAGGTTTGAGAGGAATTGCCAAGGGCTTTGGCCCTGAAGTAATAGGTCGTGATAGGTTCCAGGCCCGTAAACGCGTGCGACGAGGCGGTCGTGTCGGCGGCGCCGGAGAGAGCGTCGAATCCGCCGAAGGTGGAGGCTTCGACCCGGTAGGAAGTGCCGGGGCGGTTGGAATTTTCAGACCATTGCACCGAAACCGAGGAGGCAAAGACTTCGCTCAGCGGCGCGAGAATCGGAACTGCCGGCAAAGTGGACGTGGAGCCGAGCTCCGTGAACTGGCTGCGGCCGCCGGCGGAGTTGAGAGCCTGCACTCGAGCGTAATAGGTGGCGTTGCCCGACAAGCCGGTCAAGTTTCCCGACAGGCCTTCCACGGCTTCCAAGGCAATAGCCGGGGAATTGAAATCCGGGCTCGTGGAGGCCTCCAGGCGGTAGCGGGTGTCGCCGCCGTTGCCGTTGGGATTCCATGAGGCCGTCAAACTGTTGGTGGAAACGCCGCTGAAGGCGGGCGAGCCCGCCAGCGGCGGGTTGGGCAAAGTGGAGGTGGAGCTTAACGCGAGAAAGGGAGAAAATTCCCCGCGGCGGCCTTGGGAACGGACCCGCAGAAAATAGGCCGTTCCCGGAATCAGCCCGCCGAAAGCGGCGGCGGGGCTTGCGGTCCGGGTGGAGGCCCAAACCGGGTCAAATCCGGCCGCGGTGGAGAGTTCGATGAGATACAGGGTGTCGGGATGATTGCCGTTGGCGCTCCAAGACGCCGCCGCGCCGCCGGTGGCCGCCTCCACCGAGAAAGGGGCGGAGGGAGGCGCCAGAAG
Organism: Elusimicrobia bacterium RIFCSPLOWO2_12_FULL_59_9; assembly: GCA_001800185.1. Taxonomy (GTDB): domain Bacteria; phylum Elusimicrobiota; class Elusimicrobia; order O2-12-FULL-59-9; family O2-12-FULL-59-9; genus O2-12-FULL-59-9. The sequence goes on along the minus strand of MGUX01000159.1, from coordinate 7,081 downwards.
GGTGACGGTGGAGACCTCGACGCTCGCTGCGCTGGTTTGGCCGGTGGCGGCGCTGCGCGCCCGGACGCGGGCATAGTAGGTGCTGTTGGCCAAAAGACCCCCGAGAGTCGCCGCGAGCGAAACGGCCGTCGTGGAAGCGCTCTCCACGGAAAAATCCTGCGCCGTCGAAATTGAAACGAGATATTCGGTCGCGTCCGTGTTGCCGTTTTTTCCCCATTGAAGGCTCACGGAGCCGCGCTCGACCCCGGAGACGGAAACCGGGGCGGGCAGAGCCGGCAAAGTGTGCGTGGATAAGGCCGCCCCGAATTGGGTCGCCGTTCCGTCCCGGCCCAGAGTCCGGGCCCGAAAGAAATAGGCCGTGTCGGGCGCCAGCGCCTGGAATTGGACCGATTGATTCAACGTGCGGCTTGAAAAATTAAGCGTCAAGAAATTATCGGTCGAGATCTGGGCTTCATAAAGGCTTCCGTCCGAATTGATGTTTTGCCGCCAAGCGTAGGCGATCTCCGTCGCGCTCACGACAGGCGTCGGGTCGGCGGAAGCCAGCGGCGGAAAAGGGATGGTGACGGTGGAAACCGGGGTGTTGAAATCGGTGGGCACTCCGCTGCGGTTGACGGCCCGGGCGCTCAAGGTGTAGGTCGTGTTGGCCGTCAGCGACGGCCCGAGCCCCGAAAATCCGAACGTCGCGCCGGTCCCGGCGACCAGGGCGCTGAAGGCGGGCCGAACGCCGTCGGTTGAAAGCACGGCCTCAAACAGGGTTCCGGGCGGATTTTCAGACTGGGTCCACTGGTAGCTTAGGGAGCGGCCCGTGTTGAGGGTGATGGGCGGCGCGGCGTCGCCAGGAGGGACGGCGAGGGTGGCCGTGCTCAAGACGGAGGCGAAGCCGGACGGACTGCCGGCATGATTGATCGCCCGCACCCGGAAATAATAGGTCGTATTGAGCTGCAGGGCGCCTCCCTCGCCGGAGGGGCCGAAGGAAGTCGAAAAGCCGCGCGTCAGGCTGGAAACCGCGACGGTGAGAAATCCATCCCTGGACATTTGAGTCTGGTAGAGGCTTCCGCCCGGATTGACGGAGGATGTCCATGCGAAATCGATACGGTTGGTTGAGACCCCCCCCGCGGAGAAGGACGGATTTTCCGGCTGCAGGACGGGCGTGACGGCTGTCAGCGCGTCGTAGGCTTTATCGGCCTCGCTCGCGATTTTGACCTGGAAAAAGTAAGTCGCGTTGGCGGAGAGGCCCCCGTATTCGGCGGCGGGGCTCGTCACCACGGCCGAGGACAGCGGGGTGGAAAAATCGCCCGAGTCGTCGAAGACCGCCTGGAAGGAAGCGCCGGAGATATCCTCCCACTGGAAGCGAAGGCTGAAAGTGGAGCCGGCGACGATTTTGGGAGACAAATCCGTGACGAAGGCGCGCGTCCGGGTGGAAACCGCCGCGGTGAAATCGGTGGGAGTCCCGCCGTGCCCGATGCATCTGACGCGCAGATAGTAAGTGCTCTCCGGAATAAGACCGGCGAAGACGGCGGAGGCGTTTCGGGTGAAGCTTGACGCTTGAACGGGCGAAAAATCGGCGTCGGTTGAAATTTGGGCGTGGTACAGGCTTCCGGCGGGGTAGCCCCCGCTCGTCCACCCATAGCCGATCTGCAATTGGGTGACATCTGAAAACGGATTGGAGGCCGGCGCCGGCGCGGCGGCGAGCGTGGCGGTGGAGAGCTCGGCATAGGCGTCGTCGCTGTTGCTGGAGAGCTTGACCTCGAAATAGTAAGTCGTGTTGAGCTGCAGGGAAGAAAAAGATTTCGTCTCCGCGAGCTGGGTCGTGGAGGAAAGCGGCAGGGCGAAATCGCTCGTGCCGGCCAAGACGGCCGTGTAGGTGGCGCCCGCGACCGCCAGCCAGTCGAAGCGAAGGGCGCCGGTGGAGAGAAACCCGACGCGCGGGAGCAGGTTGATCGGCGCCGCGAGAGTGCGCGTGGACCGGGACGCGGCGAAAGAAGACGGCACTCCAGCGATATTGAGCGCCCGCACGCGGGCATAGTAGGTGGAGTTCGCCGCCAGGGATTTGAAAGTTATCGAGGCGAGCTGCGTGAAGCTTGAGATGACCGCGACGCCGAAGGCCGGGTCCGTGGAGGCTTGCGCTTCGTAGAGGGTCCCTTCCGGATTGGAGTCGCCGAAAAGATTGTTGCCCGCCGTCCAGAAAAAAGTCAATTGGCGGTGGTTGACCGCCGCAAACGGCGCGGCGGCCCCGCCGGGGAGGGTCGCCCCGGTGGGCGTGCTCTGGATGGCGGTGTAGTCCGTCGGCTCTTGATTGCGGTTGACGGCCCTCACGCGCAGATAATAGGTCGTGCTGGGTTTTAACGCCGGCGGAGTGCTGACGAAGCCGAACAAAACGTTGGTGTTGCGTGTCGCGCTGGAAGCCCACACGGCGCCGAAATTATCCGAGGAAATCTGCGCTTCGTAGAGGGTTCCGGCGGGGTTGCTGGAGGCGCTCCAGGAAAATCTCACGCGCTCGTCGAGCACATCGCTGAACGGGTCGGCGATTGCCTCGGCGGGAGCGGCCAGCGTCGCGGTGGAAGCCGTGGAATATCCGGAATCGGCTTCGGATGAGAACTTCACTTTGAAGAAATAGGTCGTATCCGGGACAAGGCCGCTGAATGCGGCGGCGTCCAGGTTGAAAAGAGGCCCGGATGAAATCGGGGCGGCGAAGTCGCCGGCGCCGGCGAAAGCGGCCTGATAAGTCGCCGCGGCTGTGAGATCCCATTGGATGGAGAGCGAGCCGGTGCTCACCGACGTCCAGCGCGGATGAAGATCGGAAGCCGCCGCTTGGGAAATCAGCGCCGGAAATAAGAAAAGCGAGCACAAACAGGCCTTTAAAGGCCGGCGTATCATCACAGGGGTATCCCCTTATATATACCCCTGCGGACGTTACAAATTCAAGTCGGGGAGCCAAGGGCCCTAAGGCCCTAAAGTTTGGAGAGCAGGTTTAAGGTAAGTTGGGCGGAGAAAAGAAAATCTTTGAGATGGAGCCATTCCCGCAGGGTGTGGATATCGCGCACGCCGGTGCCGAGGTTGGCGCATTGCATTCCATGCAGGCTGAAATTGTTGGCGTCGCTGGCGCCGCCGGAGGCGGCGAAAACAAGCGGTTCCTTCAAATCCTGTGCGCTTTGCCGCACCCATTTTGCCAATTGGGAGGCGGGGCTGAGGTTGACGGGCATGTAGCCGCGTTGGATATTGAAAGCGACATCGCCCTTGAATTTGCGCGCGGCTTTTTCCAGACAGGTTCGCATGTGCTTGGTCTGGGCGTCGAGCTTGGCCAGGCTGAGGCTTCGAGCTTCGCCTTTGATGACGACCTTGGAAGGAACGATGTTGACGGCCATGCCTCCCTGAATGCTGCCGATGTTGGCGGTCGTTTCGCGGTCGACGCGTCCCAAGCGCATTTGGCCGATGGCGTGCGCGGCGATTTGGATCGCGCTGATGCCTTTTTCGGGGCAAACTCCGGCGTGAGCTTCCAAGCCGAAAATGGTGGCTTCAACGTTGTCGCCGGCCGGAGCTTGGATGACGAGCGCATGCGCGTTGGGGCTGTCGAGCACCAGGCCGAACTTGGATTTAATCTTTGAAGCCTCGATATATTTTGAGCCGAGCAGGCCGATCTCTTCGCACACGGTCAGGCACACCTCGATATCCCCATGCGGCAGGTTGTTTTCAACAATCGCCGTCAACACCTCCAAAATAACGGCGATGCCGCTTTTGCAGTCACCGCCCAATATCGTGCTTCCGTCGCTGGTGATGCGGTCGCTTTCCACGATGGGCCGGATGCCCTCGCCGGGGGCCACGGTGTCCATATGGGCCGAGAGAAGAAACGAGGGCTTTCCGGACGCCGCGGGGGACGCGGGAAGATAGGCGATGACGTTGCCGGTGTCGCTGTTGGTTCGGGACGCGGAGTCGTCGACGGCGGCCGCCATGCCCAGGGAGCTCAGTTGCTCCATGACGAAGCGCGCCAACCGGCCTTCTTTGCGGGAAAGAGAGTTGATCTGGACCATATCCAGAAAATTGCGGACCATCCGGTCCTTGTTGACGAGACCTTTGACGTTTAAATTTTGCGCCGCGGCTTTGGCCGCTTTTTCCCCCGGTTCGAGTTTAGTCGCCATAGCTCAGTTTTTTCCTCCGGTTTGGGCAGATTTCAACAGCTTGACGATGAGCTCCTCCATCCGGTCGCGAAGCGCCCGCAGCGCGTCAAGCGGCATATTTTTGGGATCCGGAAAGTCCCAATCGACGCGGCGCGCGGCGGGAATCCGGGGGCAATTGGCTTCGCATCCCATGCTGACCACGTAATCGAAGGATTTGTGCGCCAGGCCGTAGATGGAGCTTGAGGCTTGATTGGAGATGTCGATTCCTTTTTCCCGCATCAGTTCGATGGCGCGGGGATGGACGTAGCCGATGGGTTTGGAGCCGGCGCTCATGACCGTCCAGCCGCCGCCGGCGTGGAATCTGGCGAATCCTTCCGCCATCTGGCTTCGAAAGCAATTTTCCGCGCAGACGAAAAGAATGCTGGGCACGGCGATATTCTACAAATCCTCGGCGCCCGGCGCCAATCCGATTTTCATGGGATGAGGACCACCTTGCCGAATTGGAGGCGGGAGGCCAAATACTCATGCGCCTGGCGCGCC
>MGUX01000159.1:0-2411 GCA_001800185.1 Elusimicrobia bacterium RIFCSPLOWO2_12_FULL_59_9 | reverse complement strand
CTCGCTGAGGGCGAAGCGGCGGTCGATGACGGGCTTGAGGCGCTTCTGCGCCAGAAATTGAACGATATGCTTGAGTTCGGCGAAAGTGCCCATGCGAGCGCCGAGAATTTTGAGCTCTTTGAAATAGACGTACCTTAAATCGATCTCCGCGGCGTGGCCGCCGGTGGCTCCGCAGGTCACCAAAACTCCGCCGCGCTTGAGACACTTGACGGCCTGCATGAACGACGCCGAGCCGATATGCTCGAACACGACGTCGACCCCCTCTCCTTGGGTGAAACGCACAATTTTTTTGGCCAGATTTTCCCCGCCGCTCCAAATGGTCTCGTCGGCCCCCAAAGCCTTGGCCCGGCCGAGCTTGGCTTGCGAGCTCGACGCGGCCAGAACACGGGCTCCGAGGAGTTTCGCTATTTGGATGGCGGCGACTCCCACCCCGCTGCCGCTGCCCAGGACCAAGACGCTTTGGCCCGTTTTAAGCTCGGCGCGGGTGCTGAGCATATGCCAGGCCGTCAGGTAGGTCAGAGGGAAGGCGGCGGCCTCTTCCAAGGCGACCCCTTCCGGTATCGGGATGACGTTGGCGGCCGGGACGCGGACCCACTCGGCGTATCCCCCATGCCCTCCGTCGGCGCCGATGATTTTGTAGTCCGGGCAGAGGTTGTCCGATCCGCGCAGGCAATAGCCGCATTTAAAACAGGAGATTCCCGGAGAGATCAAAACATTTTGTCCGGTTTCAGCCAGCGTTCCGGCGATGTCGTTGCCCAAAATATGCGGCAGCCGGATTTTGTAGGCCGGAAGCCCTTCCCTCACCCAGAGATCGAGGTGGTTGAGCGCGCAGGCTTTGACGCGGACGAGAACTTCCCCCGCCGCGGCGACGGGGTCCTCAAAGTCGCCGTAAGTGAGTTGGTCGGCTCCGCCGCATTGATTGAAAAAGGCGGCCTTCACTTAGGATAAGCTGGCTTGCTCCGAAGTGTTTTGACAGGCGATGCAGTAGCGGGCGAAGGGGATGGCGCTCAGGCGCAGCAGGGGAATGGGCTTGCGGCAGGCTTCGCACAGGCCGTAATAGCCCTTCTCCATCCTTCGCAGGGCGGCCTCGATTTCGTCGATGGTTTTTCGCTCTTTGTCGGAAAGCTCGTAAAGTATTTCCTTGCTGACGGAAATGGTGGCTTTGTCGGCCTCATCCCCGATATCGTTGTCCAGCATGGTTGCAGTCCTCTCCGGCTTGACGAGATGCATCAAATCCGTGCGCATTTCCACAAGCTGTTTTCTGAGCTTGTTTTGGTCCTTCTTGCCGTAGGCCAGGGCGTCTCCTTTTAGGCTTTTCGCATGTTGCGTCGTTTTGCCGGCCGCCGATTTCGGGGACGTTTTTGCCTTTTTCAAGCTGTTTTTCGCCGTTTTTTTTACCATAGAACCGCCTTTCGTCGGAGATTTAATCGGCAATAGTCTAACATGAGCCCCCCCCGCTGTCAAGGCCCAGACGCCCGCCCTGTTCCTCCGATACGATAGCGTTTTATCTCCGCCAGGGCCTGCCGCCGATGGGGCCCATCTGCCTGCGGCCAGCCCGGCGACTCGCGCGCCGGTTCTTCCTCGGCAGATACAACCCATCGGCGTCACCCGTCGGAAACATTCCACGCTATCTTTTTGGCGGAATGCTTTTGAATTAAACAAAACAACTCATGTTCCCAAGAGGCATCTCCCCTGAAGGAAATAAGGTCAAACGCGCTCACTTTTCACCCGCAAGGTTATCGCGCGACGGGCGCAATTTATGAAGGGAGAAATTGGAAAGGGGGTGGCCGGCACTCGCCGCAGAGCTTCGAGTACCGGCGGTCCCCCAGTGGGGGCCCCCCAGCCAGCCGGGATTTGTCCGTAGACCCCGTAGTGGAAGGGAGGCTCCGCCGACTTCCCGTCGGTGGAGGGGAACCACGGGACGGTTCCCCAGGGGGCCCGGGGGCCTAGCGACAATTCCCGGCCAGGCCCCCAGTCAAAGCAACTCCTTGGATTTTGGAGTGCGCCCGGAAATAGCGCGGAGTCCTGACCTCATGATGACTCTTGGCGGATTGGGCGCCCGCCGCGCAGCGCGATTGATTCCCGCATGGAAAAAAGGCTACCCTATCCCCGTATGGAATCTGGAGGAGGCATGGACAACAGGGTGAAAAAAGTCATCATCATGGGAGCGGCGGGCCGCGATTTCCACAATTTCAACGTCCTGTTCCGGGACGATCCGAGCTGCCGAGTGGTCGCCTTCACGGCCTATCAGATTCCCAACATCGCCGGAAGAACCTATCCCCCCGAATTGGCGGGCGCGCTCTACCCGAGCGGCATCGCCATCCATGACGAGTCCCGGCTGCCGGAGTTGATCCGCGAGCACGGCGCCGACGAGGTGGTTTTCGCGTTCAGCGATATCGCCCATGTCGACG
>MGUX01000158.1:3240-6984 GCA_001800185.1 Elusimicrobia bacterium RIFCSPLOWO2_12_FULL_59_9 | reverse complement strand
CGAGGGCTTTTTCTTTTCCACCAGCGCCTTGACGCCCTTGCGCACCAGCGAGGCCGCCTCCCGCTGCACGTTGCGCACGCCCGCCTCCTGCGTGTATTCCCGGATGACCCGGATGATGGCGGCGTCGTCGATTTTGACCTGCCCCCGCTTGAGCCCGTGCTCGACCAGCAGCTTGGGAAGGAGGTATTTTTTGACGATGAAGACTTTCTCCATTTCGGTGTAGCCCGAGAACCGGATCATCTCCATGCGGTCCTGCAGGCTGACCGGGATCCCGTGCAGTGTGTTGGCCGTGCAGATAAAGAGAACTTCCGAGAGGTCGAACTCCGTGTCCAGATAGTGGTCGACGAAAGTCGAATTCTGCTCGGGGTCGAGCACCTCCAGCAGGGCGGCGGCGGGATCTCCGCGCCAGTCCACGCCCATCTTGTCGATCTCATCGAGCAAAAACACCGGGTTTTTGCTCTTGACGCGCTTCATGGATTTGATGACCCGCCCGGGCAGAGAGCCGATGTAGGTCCGGCGGTGCCCGCGGATTTCCGCCTCGTCGCGCACCCCGCCCAGGGACATGCGCACGAACTCGCGGCCCAAAGCCCGCGCGATGGAAAGGCCCAAAGACGTTTTGCCGACTCCGGGAGGGCCGACGAAGCACAGGATCGGGCCCTTGAGCCGCTTGGTGAATTTACGAACGGCCAAATACTCCAAAATCCGCTCCTTGGCTTTCTTCAAGCCGAAATGATCCTCATCCAAAATGCGCCGGGCGCGCTCCAGGTCGATGCGATCCTTGGTTCGGCGCGACCAGGGCAGGCTGATCATCCAGTCCAAATAGGTCCGGCAGACGGTCGCCTCCGGCGAAAAAGGCATCATCTTTTCCAGCCGCGAAATCTCCTTATCGCAGGCTTCCTCCGCCGGCTTGGGCATTTTGGCGCGCTTGACTTTCACCCGGAGCTCGTCGATTTCCTTGGCGGTGTCGTCCTTTTGCCGCAGCTCCTTTTGGATGGCCTTCATCTGCTCGTTTAAATAATATTCCTTTTGGGATTTCGAAATTTGAGTGCGGACCCGCGAATGGATTTTGCCCTCAAGATTGAGAATCTCAATTTCCCCCTTGAGCAGGGTCAAAATCTGCTCAAGGCGGGCCTTAATCGCCGCGCTCTCCAGTAGCTTCTGCTTTTCCGGGACGGGAACGTTGAGATGGGCGGCGATGGTATCGGCGAAGCGCGAGGGGCTGGGCATCATTTGCTGCAGGGAAAGCACTAGATCCTGGGGCACCCGCCGCCCGATGCGGGCGTATTCCTCAAAAGCCAGATGGATCTGCTTGACCAGGACTTTAAGTTCCACGGAATCCTTCCAGGCCTCGGAAGGATAGCTCACCTCGGCGAACCAGCAGTTTTTGTCCGCCGCGAAAAAAAGGCGGTCGGCCTGGGCGCGCACGATCCCTTGCAAGAAAACCTTGAGGGAGCCGTCGGGCATCTTGAGGTATTGGACTATTTCGCACAGGGTCCCAAGATGGTAAACCTCTTTTTCCTGAGGGTCCTCCACCCGCGCGTCCCGCTGGGCCACGGCCAGCACCATCTTTGGGCCCGACATGGCCTCCTCCAACGCCCGGATGGATTTGACGCGTCCGACGGACAAGGGAAGGGACATATGCGGGAAGACGACCACGTCCCTGACGGCGATCAAGGGCAGGGTCGAAAGCCGCGTGACGGAGGTCTGTTCGCTTGGCTCTGGCATGTTCAATGGGGCTCCCTTTATCTCAATTTATCCGCCGAGGCGATCACTTCGTCGATGATGCCGTAATTTTTAGCTTCTTCCGCCGACAGATAAAAATTGCGCTCCGCGTCGGCCCGGATTTTTTCCTCGCTTTGGCCGGTGTGGGCGGCGAGGATGGAAATGAGCTTGGCCTTGGTCAGGCTGATTTCCTTGGCCTCGATGTCGATGTCGGTGGCCTGCCCGGAGAGCCCGCCGTAGATGAGCGGCTGGTGAATCATGATCCGGGAATGCGGCAGAGCGTAGCGCCTGCCTTTGGCCCCCGCGGCCAGAAGCACGGCCCCGAAAGACATCGCCATGCCCATGCAAATGGTGCTGATCGGGCATTTGACGTACTGCATCGTGTCGTACACCGCCAAACCCGCGGAGACCATGCCTCCCGGGGAGTTGATGTAGAGGTTGATCTCCTTTTCCGGATCGGTCGCCGCCAGATACAGCATTTGCGCGATGATCAGGTTGGCGGTATCGGTGACGATGGCCCCTTCCTGTCCTCCGATGAAAATGATGCGGTCCTTGAGGAGCCGCGAGAAAATGTCGTATCCGACGGCCGTTCCTTGGTTCCATCGCTCCAATATCGTGGGCACAATCATCGCATTCTACTTTTGCCGGCGCTGGGAGCCGGCGTCAAACTTCGATTTTGGCGCTGTCGCGGATAAACTGCATGACCTTCCTTTCCTGGAGCATCGCCACGACCTGCTCGCGGCGCTCCGCGCAATACTTCTGGGCCGCCGCGGCCTGCTGAGGCTCCACGGCCTGGCACGCTTTCTCCACCTCGGCCTGAAAATCCTGCTCCGTCACCTCCAGCTTTTCCTGGCGCGCCACGTCCCGGAGAACGTAGGAAAGGCGGACTTCCGACTCGGCTTGGGGCCGGAGGCGGCCGCGAATTTCCTCCCGCTCTTTATCGGTCCAGTTCCGGCCGGGATTGGCCAGCGTCTTGTAGCGCTCGCACAAAGACTCCAAGTGCGGCTCGACGACCGAGGGAGGCACGGCGAAATTATTTATGTCAAGCAGCCCCTTTTCGATTTGGCGGTCGAATTCCCGCCGGGCCGCGGCCTTTCTTTCCTGCTCCAACTGCTCGCGAATCTTGGTTTTCATCGCCGCGAGCCCCGCGAAGCCGAAATCCTTGGCGAGCTCATCATCAATGTCCGGAAGCAGCTTGCGCTTGATTTCAACGATCTTGACTTTAAAGATCGCCTGCTTGCCGGGAAGCTCGACCGCGACGTCGCGGGTTTCGCCCTTCTTGGCTCCGACAATCCCATCCACCAGACCGGCGACCGTCTGGGGCGCCGACATATCCACCAGCTCCCCCCGCCCTTTGGCGCCTTCCAGGGGCTTTCCGTCGGCGGCGCCCTCGTAGTCGATGACGACCAGATGGTCTTTGCCTACGACCTCTTCAGAAACGGCCTCCAGGCGGGCGGCGCGCTGCCTGACCTCGCTCAGGGCGCTGTCGAGGTCTGCCTCGTTCACCGGGGTCTCCTTATTCTTGACGGCGATGTTCTTGTAGCCTTGGGCTATGAATTTCGGCGCGCACTCGATGGTCATCTGAAAAGAGGAGGCGCCCTTGTCTTTGAATTCGAGATCGTGAACCAGCGGAACGTTCACCGGGCTCAACTCATGCTCCCGGATGGCCTCCGGGAAAAACTCCTTGGCCAGGCTTTCGATGATATAATTTTTGGCTTTGTCCGCAAAGTTCTTCTTGACCAGCTCCAAAGGGACTTTTCCGGCCCTAAAGCCGGGCAGCACGGCCACCGACTGAAGGCGCTGAAAGGCTTTCTCCTGAACGGCCGCCATTTTGTCTTCCGGCACGTCAAAAGCGAAAGTCCAAACGCAGCCCTCCTCTTTGACCACCTTGCAAATCCCGTTTTTCTTCGCAGACTTTGACCAAAAAGCCATTTTTTTCGCCCTCCGCTAGTGATCAAGTGGTACAGTGTAAAGTGATAGAGTGGTAGAGTGAAATTAGCACAGCCGCAGCTACCCTGCGAC
>MGUX01000158.1:2846-3193 GCA_001800185.1 Elusimicrobia bacterium RIFCSPLOWO2_12_FULL_59_9 | reverse complement strand
CACTTTACCACTTTCCCAAAAACCCGTCTGCCGCGGGAGGGACTTGAACCCTCAAGCCTTTCGGCATACGGTCCTAAGCCGTACGCGTCTGCCAGTTTCGCCACCGCGGCCTAAATTCCCGCCCGAATCGCCCGAAGCTGAAAGCAAGGCTCCGCCGATCAAAGCTTTCCCTGCGACTTCAAGACCTCCATGCTCCCTTTGAGCGTGTCGGCCTCCTTACCCAGCATGCGGTTGTCATCGGAAAGCTGCGCGCATCTTGCTTCCAAAGCCTTGACCTTTTTGGCCGTCTCCGCCAATTTTTTTTCGGCATCGTCTTTCTGCCGCTTTAAAGAGGCGATGGCGGCCAA
>MGUX01000158.1:0-2831 GCA_001800185.1 Elusimicrobia bacterium RIFCSPLOWO2_12_FULL_59_9 | reverse complement strand
TGAATGCGGTTCCGGGCCGGTACTCCAAATCCAACTTCCCTTCCAGAGCGCCCTTGACGGCGCCGGCCGCCGCTCCCACTCCGGCGCCGTAGCCCGCGCCTTCTTTTCCGCCGATTCCCGCGCCGTAAAAAAGCCCCATCAAAGCGCCCATCAGCCAGGAACCCAAATTGTGGCCCGTGTGGGACTCGCCCTGGAAACTCAAGGAATCGGTCTTAAGGGCGTAGCTTCTGCCGTCGATCTCAAGCTCCCTGAGAGTCAAGGCCATGCGCGCCTGCCCCTTGAAGCGGCCCGACGGCGCGACCTCGGTCAACTCGCCCCGGACGGTGACGCCCTGGGGAACGGCCATTTTCCCTCTGACCCAAAGACCCTCGGCTAATTTGGCGCGGAAGGCCTCCCCCGATTTGTTTTTCCCCGAGCTGAGCGCGTCCACCAAGGACACGGTGAGCAATGTCCCCCGGGAAATGAGCAGCTCGGCGCCCGGCTCCGCGGCCGGCGCGGGGACTTCAAGGCCGGCGGCCCAAAGCCGCGCGGCCAAAAAACTGCAAAGCGCCCATGCCGTCATAAAATTTGGATCGCCCGAGAATCGAACTCGGAACCTTACGCTTAAGAGGCGTCTGCTCTACCGATTGAGCTAGCGATCCGCTATAAAGCTCTTGCGCCCAGCAGGAATCGAACCTACACCACTGGCTTCGAAGGCCAGCGCTCTATCCATTGAGCTATGGGCGCGCAACAGCCGCCAGCGATGTGGAGCCGGAAATTATTCTAACAAATTTTGCTTTGCCGCTTAAAGCGCAAAAGCGCGGGGGAAAAATGCGCGAGGAAAGCCGTCGCAATAAAAAAATCGGGTTAGCGATCCAATACTTCCCGAACCTTAAAGAGCAGCGTTTCGGGACTGAAGGGTTTGGGCATGAAGCTTATCCCGGAAGGAAGAATTCCCCCGCTGAAAATTTTCTCGTCGGTGTAGCCCGAGGTCAGGAGAATCCTGAGACCCGGGCGCCGCTGCTGGATGCGTCCGGCCAATTCCGTGCCGCTCATCTGCGGCATAACGATATCCGTCAGAAGAAGGTCGATTTTTCCGGGCGACTCCCGCGCCGCCAGGCGCAGCGCCTGCTCGCCGTCGGAGGCGGACAACACGGTGTAGCCGTGTTTTTGAAGCGTGCGCACCACCGACTCCCGCACCGTCGTCTCATCCTCGGCCACGAGCACCGTCTCCGTCCCCCCGGGCGGGGGGCCGACTTGGCGGGGCGCCTCGATATTTTCCGGCTCCCCGTTCACTCGCGGCAGAAAAATCTTGAACGTGCTTCCGCTCCCGGGCTCGCTTTCAACGTAAATGTTTCCGCCGTTTTGCTTGACGATGCCGTAGCAAGTCGCCAGTCCAAGGCCGGTCCCCTTGCCTTGCTCCTTGGTCGTGAAAAAAGGCTCAAACAGGCGCGTTTTCGCCTCCTCGCTGATCCCCTCGCCGGTGTCGCTAACCGTCAACAGCACGAATTCCCCTTCAGCCGCCCCGGCGTGGGAACGCGTGAATTCGGAGTCCAAAGTGACGCTGGAGGTTTCAAGGATCAGCTTGCCGCCTCCCGGCATCGCGTCCCGGGCGTTGACCGCCAGGTTGACGACGACCTGCTCCATTTGGCCCGGGTCGGCCAGGGCCGTGTCGAGCGGAGCATTGGGAAGCATCGCCAGTTCCACGTCCTCGCCGATGATGCGCCGCAGCATTTTGTCCATGCCGAGAATCAAGCCGTTGACGCTCAGGACGCGGGGAGAGATGATCTGCCGGCGGGAAAAAGCGAGCAATTGCCGGGTCAACTCCGCGGCGCGCATGGCGGTGCGCTCGATTTCCTCGACGTCCTGGCGCCTCGGATCCCCCGGCGCCAGCGCGTCCGTGAGAAAACTGCAATAGCTTAGAACGGCCGTCATCAGGTTGTTGAAATCATGCGCCACGCCGCCCGCCAGGCGGCCGACGCCCTCCATTTTCTGGGCCTGCTGGAATTGAGCCTGCAGCATTTTTTTCTCGGTCACGTCTTCCTGGATTCCCACGAAGTGGGTGATATTTCCTTCGGCGCTGCGCAGCGGGGAGATGGAAGCCGAGACCCAATAAAGCTCCCCGTTCTTTTTCTTATTTTGCAATTCTCCGCGCCACTCCTCGCCGGAGGAGATCGCGCTCCAAAGGGCCTGGTAGGTTTCGCTCGAAGTCGCGCCGGATTTGAGCATGCGCGGGTTTTTGCCGAGCGCCTCCTGGCGGGAGTAGCCTGTCACCTTCGTGAACCTCGAGTTGACGTACTCTATTTTGCCCTCCCGGTCGGTCAAAAGGATGATGACCGGGCTCTGCTCGATGACGCGCAGCAGCTTGCGAACCTCGTTTTCCGCCTGGCTGCGCTCGGTTCGCGTGCGCAGGGCGGCGATGCCGTAGGCGAGGTCGCCCGCGAGCTCCGCCAGAAGCTCGATTTCAGGCTCCGCCATGGCGTGCGTCTCGCAAGAGTAAACGACCAGCACGCCAAGAACGCGGTCCGCGGTGATGAGGGGCAGAACCAGAGCGCACCTGCAGCCGAGCTTGAGCGCCACGACTCTGAGGCAGGCGCAGACCGTCGCCTCGCCCATATTTTCCACATGGGTGGGCCGGCCCGTGCGCAAAGCCTCCGCCGCCAGCAAGCACCCTCCAAATACCTTCCCGGCGGGGCTGCGGTGGCATACATAATCCACGTTTTCCTGCGAAGCCGCCGCGAGTTCCACGCCGTCGGCCGTGCCGCTTGAGGTCAAGCCGATCCAAGCCAGGCAGTACCCTCCTTCCTTCGCGACGATCCCGCAAACCTCTTTAAGAAGGCTATCTTCCTTTT
>MGUX01000157.1:11012-38544 GCA_001800185.1 Elusimicrobia bacterium RIFCSPLOWO2_12_FULL_59_9 | reverse complement strand
ATCTTAACCTCCCTAAGTTAACGCCTTTGGGGGGATAAGATGTCAACAGATCTAACAGCCTAAGATTGTTTCAATTATACTGGACGGGATAGAGGTGGATCGAGTCCCCATCTCAACGATCATGCAGCGCATCTTGCTGCGCTACTCTAAGCACTACAATTTCCATCGCCGAAGATTCGGACATGTCTTCCAAAATAGATTCAAAGCAATCCTTTGCCAGAAAGACTCTTATCTTTTGGAACTGCTCCGGCACATTCATCTCAATCCCGTTCGGGCGAAACTCGCAGAGCATCCATCCCGCTGGCGCTGGTCTGGACATCATGCATACCTAGCATCGAACACTTCATTGCCTGTGGACGCCTCAATACCACTTCGGTTGCTTGCTCCCGACATCAACCGAAGCCGCCGAATTTACGCCCAGTTTGTTCATGATGGAATGCGCGGCAAGCATGATGAGGACTTCTATCCTTCCCCCTCATCTCCCTTCTTGGGTGACGAAGCATTTATTGTAAACAACAAGGCTCTTGTGAAGGCACCCCAAGCCGTGGAAGGCAACTCACGCACAAAACAGCACCCCTTGAACGCGCTGGCCGCAGCCACCGACAAAAACATCCCCCGCTCCTTGCTGTGCTCCCGCTCTCAACAAAGATCCATCACGGCCGCCAGAAAAAAATTCGTTCTAGCCGCAATCCAAGAGGGGCACGCTCACTCGCAAATCGCGCGCTTTCTCTCCCTCTCCCCCGCCGCCATCTCCAAAATCCTTTCCCGCAACCACTCCAACTGATAATCTGCCCCATCTGTCATGTTTGTCAAGCCTGACACCGTCGCACCGTCGTGACACCGTCGCCGTCTGATGGGCCTGCTCATCGAGAAAATCGTATTTGTTCTGCCCGCATTAAGCAAAGGCAGGGCGGCCTGCGGGAGCGGATTTAGTCGCCGGCGGGCGGCGCGTCGGCGGGAGCGTCGGCAACGGAGGATTTAGACCAGTCCAGGCGGGGCCCCAACAACCATGCCCCGACAAAGGTAGAGACGGTGCCGATGACGATGAGCCAGGACCATGCCAGATCGATAAGCTTCATCTCCGAGAGGTAGAGCAGGCATCCCATGCAGAAGGCGCTTGTGACCATCGCGATGGTGTTGGCGGCGTTGGCGCGGCGGCGCGTCAATAGGCCCAGGAGAAAAATGCCCAGGAGGCTGCCCGCCGTCACGCCGTTGATCTTAAAAGCGAACCAAAGCATGCCCTCAAAGCTGCGGCACCCGTAGGCGATGACGGCCAGAATCAGGCCGAAAACGACGATGGCGGCGCGGGACACCGCCATGTAGTGCCGCTCGCTCGCCTCCGGGCGGAAGACGGAGCGGTAGATGTCGGTGACGAAAGAGGCCGTGAGCGAACTTAAGGGGGAGTCTATGGAGGCCATGAGGATGGCCATGAGCATCAGCCCCTTGAGGCCCTGGGGCATCTCATAGACGATGAAATGCGAGAGGATTTTGTCGGTGTTTTCCGGCAGAGCGAGACCGGGATGCGTCCGGTAATAGACGAACAGCAGGGTCCCGATGGACAAAAACAGCATCGTCACCGGAAGCCCGATGAATATCGTCGTCACCATGGTCTTCTGGCTGGCCTTGCGAGTATCCACCGTCAAAAGACGCTGCATCAGCTCGTGATCGGTGCCGAAAGCGGACAGGGAACCGAACAGCCCGTTTAACGTCGCGATCCACAGCGTGGTGGGGTCGCCCAGGCTGCCGCTCAAGTTGATGAGGGAAAGCTTGCCCGATTCCCCGGCGACCTTGAAAATCTCCCCGGACCCGCCGGGAATGCGGCTGTAGAGGAAAAGCAGGCACGCGACGCCGGCGCCGATAAAAGCGAAGGCCTGGAGCACGTTGGTCCAGACGACCGCCTTGATGCCGCCGTAGCCGATATAAAGGATGCTCACGACGGAAAACAGGGCGATGGCGGTCCTAAGCTCCCAGCCCAGAATCACCGCCACGGCCAAAGACGCCGCGTAGAGCCGCACCCCCGCGGCCACAAGCCGGGTAATGAAGAAAAAGATCGAGGCGGTGCGCTGGGTGTTCGGGCTGAAGCGGTAGCTCAAAAATTCGTAGATGGTGGTGCAGCGGTAGCGGTAGAAGGCCGGGATGAACAGGAAAGCGATGGTCAGCCGCGCCATCGCCGAGCCGATGAAAAACTGAAGGTACTGCCAATTTTCGCGGAAAGCGGCGGCGGGAACGCCGACGATGGTCAGGGCGCTGATTTCGGTGGCGATGAAAGAGAGGCTGGCCGCCCACCACGGGATGTGCCGGCGGGCGAGGAAAAAGTCCTGGGTGTCCTTCTCCTCGCGGCCGGAGAAGTAAGCAACGCCAAAAAGGGCCGAAATCCCGGCCGCCAGAATCGCCAAGTCGAGGGGGCCAAGCCCCGTAATCCGCTGCACCGCTTGTTGTTCCATAGTGGCCCTCAGCCTCCTAATTTCTTAAGGGGGTTTCCGTCTAAAATGCCGCGCAGGGTTTTTAGATCGTTGGTCGGCAACTCGCAGGCGTAATTGACGCACACATAGGCCGTCGCTTTCCCATCCAGGCGGCGCATGTTTTTGACGAAGGGAAGAAACTCCGCCATGCCGTTTTGATTTTCGCCGCCGTCCAAAAGCACCAGAATTTTATGGGGAATAAAGCGCTCATGGACCGCGCGCAGCATCCATTGCGTGTCCGCGGCCGCGGGGTCGCCAGCGATGATGATCTGCTGGGCCTTGGCGCGGGAATAATCGAGCGCTGAAATCATCTGCGGCAGCGAGCGCGGCTGCGACTTGATTTGCTCCGCGAAAAAGGCGAACGTCTTCCGGGCTTGGCGCCTGAGATCTTCCCGGTCGGTGAACTGCGCCAGCCGGAGCAGGTTGAGCGCCGCGACCGAACTGGCGGAAGGCTCGGCGTCGTCGGAATCTTCCTTGGGGCGGACAAGGAGGCCGGAGTCGTGGCCCGCCGCCGTCATGAAATAGCCCCCCGATTGCTCGTCAAAAAAAAGATGGTTTTGCGCCTCGGCCAATTCCACCGCCCAGCGCAGCCAGCGGGGCTCAAAGGACGCCTCATACAAATCCAGAAGCCCCTGGACCACAAAGGCGTAATCGGCGGCCGTGCCCTCCACCTTGCTCTCGCCTTGCCGCCAACGGCGATAAAGACGCTTGGACTGCGGCTGCGACATCCGCGTCCGGATAAACTCGGCCGCTTTTTGAGCCGCCGCCAAATACTCCGGATCGCTCAAAATCTGGCTGCCCCTGGCGAAGGCGGAAATCATCAGGCCGTTCCACGCGGCCAATATCTTGTCGTCGAGTTCCGGCCGGGAACGCAGGGCTCGCCTCTCAAAAAGCCGCCGCAAGGCGTCCTTGAGAATTTTTTGGACCTCGCTTTCGGTTTTATGAAATCTTTGGGCCGTTTCCGCGACGGAGCGGGCCGCGTAAAGGACGTTTTGACCGGCCAAATCCACGCCCGGGCCGGATTTCGCGTTGCCGTTTTCCGACACTCCATAGCGGAAACAAAAAACCTCCGCCGCCGCCGGCCCCAGAGCTTCTTTGATTTCCGATTTGCGCCAGACATAAAAAGCGCCTTCCTCTTTTCGCTCCTGGTCCGGGCCGGCGGCGCCGGGCGGGCCGGCAGGCAGGCTGTCGGCGTCCTGCGCCGAATAAAACCCGCCCTCCGGCGAGGTCATGTCGCGCAGCACGTAATCGAGAGTCCGGCGGGCGACCTGAGCCAAATCCTCGTCCCGCGTGATTTGATAGGCGGTCAAATAGGCGCCGGCGAGTTGGGCGTTGTCGTAAAGCATTTTTTCAAAGTGGGGCACGCGCCAGAACCGGTCGGTGGAATAGCGATGGAACCCTCCGCCCAGTTGATCGTAAATGCCGCCCCCCGCCATTTTGCGGAGCGTTTCAACCGACATCTTCAGCGCCCGCGGATCGCGCGCGCGCGCGTAGGCGCTGAGCAAGGCGGCGTGAACGGAGGGCGCCGGGAACTTCGGGGCCGCGCCGAAGCCTCCCCACTCGCGGTCGTAGCCGGCGGCCAGAGCGCGCACCAGCTTCTCACCCGCGTCGGCCGGGACCGCGGCACGGGCTCCGCGCGGAGAATTAACGCTGATCTTCAACCGCTGCGACAAGCGCCCGGCCGAAGCGAGGATTTGCGGCCTTTCCGTCCGCCACGAGTCTCGCACTTTCTCTAGGACCTCCCGAAAGCTCGGCCGCCCCGATTCCGGCCGGCTCGGGAAATACGTCCCGCCGAAAAAAGGCTCCAGCTCCGGCGTCAGCCATACCGAAAGGGGCCAGCCCACGGAGCCCGTCATCGCCTGCACGGCACCCATATAAATTTTGTCCACCGCCGGAAGCTCCTCGCGGTCCACCTTGACGCTGACAAAGTGCTCGTTTAAAATCCGGGCGATTTCGGGATCGGAAAAAGATTCCCGTTCCATGACATGGCACCAATGGCAGGCGGAGTAGCCGATGGACAAAAATATAGGCTTATTTTCCTCGCGGGCCTCGCGGAACGCCTCCGGCCCCCAGGGATGCCAATTCACCGGGTTGCGGGCATGCTGCTGCAGGTACGGGCTTTTTTCGCCGATAAGGTGATTGGGCTTGCCGGGCGGAAGGCTCCGAGAGCCGGTTTCTCCCTTGGGGGAGGGCCCTTGGGATGATGGCGCCGGCTCGGCCGCGGCCGGCGCCGGGGGCGGGTTTTTGTCCGCGCCCTCCCGCATGAGGGCTTCGATGTCTTCCTCGATCTGGGCGCGGTATTTAAAGCCGTAATATTTCTCGCGCACCACGCCGGAGCCGTCCAAAAGATAGGCCGTCGGAAGCCCTCGAACCGGGAATTCCCGCGGGATGTTGTCCAGCCCGCCGGTGGTTAAAATGGGATAGGGCACGTTGAATTCTTTGACGAAGGCCTCGACCGGCCCGCGCCCGCCCTCATCGACCGAGACCCCGATGACGGTAAAATTCCGGTCCTTATACTTGCCGTAAACGGCCTTGAGCTCGGGGACCTCTTCCATGCAGGGCACGCACCAAGTCGCCCAAAAATCCAGCAGGACGATTTTGCCCCGGTAATCGGACAAGCGCACCGGCTTGCCCTCCAAGTCGGGAAGGACGAAATCGGATGGGGATGGGGGCTGGCCAAGACGGCCGCCGTCATAGCGCGCCGCGGTCCAATAACCCAAGACCGCCACGCCTAGAAGGACGGCGAAGGTTTTCCAGTTTCGCTTGAGGAACGCCGTGTCGGGGGATAAAGGCTCACCGCTTTCCGGCATGGTCGCCGCGCAAAATCTCCTCGATGGCGCTCTTGATGGCATCGCCGTCGGCCCCGGCCACGAGCCGCCCGTTGATGATGAAATTTGGGGTGGATTGAATCCCCAGAGCCTCAGCCTCGGCCGCGTCGCGGCGGACGTTGTCTAGGGTCTCCTGGGAATCATAGCAGGGCTTGAATTTGTCGAGATCAGCGCCGGAAGACTTGGCGAATTCATCGAGTTTCTCATCGAGATTGCGGACGGTGATAGCCTTTTGGTTGTCGAAAATCAAGTCGTGCATTTTCCAAAACCGGTCATGGCCCTGCCGCTTGACGCATTCCAGCGCCATCGCGGCCGGCTCGGCCCACGGGTGAATGCCGGTGATGGGAAGAGCCTTATAAATCCACCGGACCTGATCACCGTATTTGGTCATCACTTCCCGGCTCATGATCTCATACCCCCGGGCGCAAAAAACGCATTGGAGGTCGGTGTACTCCACTAAAGTCACCGGGGCGTTTTTGTTGCCGCGAATCGGCGCGTCGCTCAGGGAAATCTTGTTCATGCGTTGCTGGTAGGGGTCCATGGAGCTGTCTTGAAACTCGCCCAAGAAGTAGCGCCGCCCGTCGGGCGTCAGCCACAGCGTCTCGGATTGGCGCTTGCCCTTAAAAGAGATGACCAAGTCCGCCTTTTTGAGCCCGGCGATGTCGGACGGCCGGAAGTTTTGTATCTTCAATTCGGCCGCCGCGGGAATACGGTAGGCGTCGCGCAGGTGGCGCAAAAGAGCCTCGGAGTCGTAATCGGCCGCCAGGCACCAATAAACTCCCAGCGTGGCGGCCGCGACGACAGCCGCTCCCAAAGCCTTCTTAAGCATGAAAACCTCCGCGGTGAAAAGTCAAACCAAGCGACGGAGCTTTTTCCAGCCCCGCTTCAATCGATGCGCCGCCTTCATTCTAGCAAATTGAAGCTTGCGGGGGATGAAATGGGGCTCCAAAGTTTGTTATCCTTGACTCCATGAAGCGGTTCATCGCGACTTTTATGTTTTTTTGCATGCCCCTCGGCGTCCATGCGGGAGCTGCCAAAGAAATACCCAAGACCCTGTTGGAGTTTGGCGGCATACAATTGGGCATGTCCGAAGCTCAATTGCTCAAGAAATTCGGCGCCAAGGAAGCGAACCAACTTCCGGAGGGAGCCGGCGATGAGGAAAAAAAGGCGGTTGAGGAGGCGCTCAAACAGGCGAAGGAGGAGGAATATAAAAGTTTTGAGATCTCCCTGAAGACCGAAAAGGATGAAAAGGATGAAAAAACCGTGAAGGTCCAAGTGGACCTCAATGAAAAGGTCGTCTACAAGGTTTTTCGCGGGCTCTCCCCTGAAGACTTTGCCCAAAGGATAGCGGCGGCAACCCTAAGTTTCGGCCCCCCGACCCGGTCGCAAATCTATTACAACAACTATTACGTGGTGTGGAATGACGAGAAAAACCAAAGAAGCATCATCCTGTCCCTATCCATCGACGTGTTGTCCCTCACGATGAAGCCCGCCGCAGGCTCCACCTCAGACCTCCCGCCGACCAGCCAGCAAATGCCGCAGTTTACCTACTCCGAAATCTCCCTGCTGGACATGGAGCTCATCAAAAAGAAGGTGGAGAGGCTCAAGCAGAAGGAGCCGAAGACGGAGCAGAAGCCGGAAGAAAACCCAGCCGTTTCCCCGCAGCCACAACCTTAACCTGAATTCTGCAATTGAGGCAGAATTGCCGCCGTACAGAATTGTGCAGAATTCCCCGCAGGGCGTGCAGCGTTGGCGCTCTGCGCCAACGCTGCATGAGGTTACCCAGGGCGAAGCCCGTCCTGCGCACCGCGCAGGGAATTCCCCAACTGGGGAATTCGGGTTAGCGACTGGGCCTAAAGTCCTAATCCCGCCTAGACCTTTTTCGCGGTTTACTCTGGGCCCAAAGCCTCATGCGCAAGCGCCGCAGGTATCCTAGAATATTGGATAAGTCGGCCCGAAAGGCGCATGAAACCGTTGAATAATTCATCCGGCAACCGAAATCTGGCGATCGCAATCCTGGCCGCCGCCTTGTCTTTGGCAACTGCGACGGGGCGCGCCGCAAGCCGCTCGGACTCCGCGAACGCCTGGGCTTCCGAGGCCAAAATTTTTGATGGATTTGAGCCGCGCATGAAAGATTCTTTCGGCGCGGGCGTTTCCGTTCGCGCTCAAACTTACGTGGACGCCGTAAAAAAACAGAAGCCGAACCTGCGCGCCGGGCTGAGGCAAGGACCGGCGGAGACGGCGCCCAAGCCGAAAGCGCCGATGGACCCCGCCGAGCGTCCGAGCAAAGGCTTTCACCTTTTGGCAGCGGAATCCTACCGGCTGGCCAACTCTTGGGAAATTCCCAATATCAAATACCTTTATCTCGCCTACCAGCAATCCTGGCGCGTGCCGAAATTCAAGCGCCTGTTCGCCGTTGTGGAGCCCCGCGTCGGCGCCTTTGTGGATCCGAAGCAGGCCATCGTGGGGGTTTTGGATCTCCTGCTTGAATACCGCTTTCTCCACAAGGGACCGTTGATAGCCTTCTGTGAGGGCGGCGGCGGCCTGATCCTTACCACGATGAGGGACCGGCTGGACGGCCCCGTCAATTTCGACCTGGTCGCGGGCGTGGGCGGGCATTGGATGCTCAACGATACCACGGCCCTCACGACCGGCTTTCGCTTCGACCACATCTCCAACGGCGGCATCTACTCGCCCAATGTCGGCATCAACTCCCACATGCCCCGCGTCGGCTTGACGTATTTTTACTGAGTCCGGCGCCGGGGTTTGGCCGGATTTCCGAGAAGAATCTGCCCGTGGAAACAGGGAATTCGAAAAGCCGCACCATTCTGGTGGTTGAGGACGAGCCCGCGACCCGCGAGGTGCTGCGCCGCACTCTGGAGCAGGAAGGTTACCGCGTCTGCCTGGCATCCGACGGCGAGGAAGCGGTGGAAATGCTCCGCCGGGAATCCACCGACATGATCCTTTTGGATCTCGTCCTCCCCGGAATCAACGGGTGGGAATTCTGCCGCGCGGTGCGCGGGGAACCCGCCCTCGCCCACATCCCCATCATCATCATCACCGCCAAAGACTCCCCTGCCTATCAGCAAAAAGCCTTCGATCTTGGAGCCAATGATTACATCCTCAAGCCTTTCGACCTGGAAGAAGTAAAATCCCGCATCGCCGCCGTGATCCACGGCTGAGCAGGACCTGCCCCTTTCCCGCTACGGCTTGACGCGGATAATTATTTTCCCGCGCGCGCGGCCCGTCTCGCTGCGCCGGTGGGCCGCCTGGATTTCATCCAGGGAAAATAGGGAATCAATCACGGGCTTTAGCTCGCCCGATTCAATCCAGGCATTTAGAACTTCAAGGTCTTTGCCCCTGGCCTTCATAAGGATGAAGGCCGCTTTTTTTGAAGAAACAAACCCCGCCAAAGTCCCCATGAAAAGCCCGGCGCTGGGAAGCGTGGAAAGGTAGCAGCCTTCCTCGCGCAGGTATTTCCGAACGCGCCAAAAATCATGCGCCGCCACGGCGTCGAAAATGACGTCATAGAGCCGGCCGGGATCGAAGATGTCCTCCCGGGTGTAGTCCAGAACGCGCTCCGCCCCCAGACCTCGCACTAAATCGATATTGCCGGTTCCGCAGACCCCGGCCACTTTGGCGCCCATTTTTTTGGCGATCTGAACGGCGAAAGTCCCCACTCCCCCTGGCGCCTGCCACGAGGACTTCGGCGCCGGGCCGGACCAAGCCGCAATCGCGCAACCCCTGGAACGCCGTCAAGGCGGCCAGAGGAACGGCCGCCGCTTGCTCATGGGAAAGGGCGGATGGTTTTAAGGCCACGGCTTCTTCTCCCGCCGCCGCGAATTCCGCGTAGGCGCCCCCGCTGGAGGAATCCAGCCGGCCATATACGAGATCGCCGGGCTTCCATTTCCTGACGGCGGGACCGGCGGAAACGACCCGGCCCGAGATGTCAAATCCGAGAATCTTGGGAAATCTCCATCCCATCAAGATCGCCAAATCCCCTCTACGGATTTTCCAATCAACGGGGTTGACGCCGGCGGCATGCACTTCGATTAAGACCTGGCGGAGGCCGATTTGCGGAACCACCACGTCCCGGACTCGCAGAACTTCCGGAGGGCCATAACCATCAATCACGGCGGCTTTCATAAAACACCCCCTCAGAAACATGTAAAATAACGCTCCTATCTTATCATTTGCATGTCCGACATATACCCGGCGCTCAATATGACGCGCCGATGGAGAAGGCAGCGGCAGGCGAAATATCGCCAAATTCGGACCGATATTGAAATTTGCTAGAATAGGCGCTGCCGCGAAGACAGTGAGGCGGCGAGGTTTCGTTCCTTAAGTTACAAGTTTCCCAGAATGGCCTGTTCGTCTAGCGGCCTAGGACATTGCCCTCTCAAGGCAGAGATCACGGGTTCGAATCCCGTACAGGCCATTCTGGGAAACTTTATCAGAGAACTCGAAACCGACCGCGCCTTCGAATCGCCCACAGCCCCCATGCCTTCGCCATCGAGCTATCTCTTGGAACCAATCGGAAAATCGCGTGTCTAATTTCATATCGGAAGAAGATCTCATCGAACAGTATTCGGGGCGGGTCTACAATTTGTCCCTGAAGTTGGTGGGCAATCCTACGGCGGCCGAAGACTTGGCTCAAGAGAGCCTTATCAAGGCTCTCAAAGCCCTAGGCGATTTCCGGGGGGATTCTCAGGTGGGGACTTGGCTCTATCGCATCACTCTCAATACCTGGAAGAATCGCCTGCGCTATGAAAAAAGCCGCGCCGATTCCAAGACGCTCTCTTTGGATGCCTCCCCGGCCGGCGCGTCCGGCCCGGACGGCGACCGGAGCCGGAGCCTGGAAATCCCCGCGGAGGAGCCGCCGCCGGGAAAGGCCATCGAGAGCGAGCAAACCGCCGTTTGGGTGAATAAGGCTTTGCAGGAGCTCGACCCGGAAAGCCGGGCGATCGTCATTTTGAGGGAAAATGAGGCCAAAAGCTACCGGGAAATCGCTGATGCCCTCGACATCCCGGAGGGGACGGTCAAATCGCGGTTGG
The DNA here is from genome assembly GCA_001800185.1 of Elusimicrobia bacterium RIFCSPLOWO2_12_FULL_59_9. Taxonomy (GTDB): domain Bacteria; phylum Elusimicrobiota; class Elusimicrobia; order O2-12-FULL-59-9; family O2-12-FULL-59-9; genus O2-12-FULL-59-9. The sequence continues at coordinate 28,200 of MGUX01000157.1, read as the reverse complement.
CCCGGGCCAGAGAGGAGCTTAGAGTAAAACTTCTGCCCCTCATCCGACAAGAACAGTGAGCTCAACGCTATGACTCATATAAAGGAATTACTGTCCCCCTATATGGACAAAGAGCTCCCCGCGGAGCAAATGCGGCAGGTGGAAGGGCACTTGCCCCTCTGCCGGGATTGCAGCCGCCATTACCAAGAGCTTAAAGCCGCCTCAAAACTCATTCAGAGCTTGCCTGAGGCCGCCCTACCGGCGCAGTTCACCCGGCAACTTCAAAATCCGATTGAAAAATATGTGGGACAAAGCGGTTGGAACTGGAACCCTTTCGCGCCCATCCGGATGGTCAGCGTCGCCGCCTGCGGGCTGGCGGCATGGGCGGTGGTCCTGTTGATGGCCCCCTCGCCGGAAAATTCTCTCCCGCCGTCAAAAAACACCCTGGTGGTGATTCAGGGCCTCTCCGAGAATGCGGTTTCCGGGACGGTTTCAAGTCAGAGAATCGCCGCGCCCAAAGCGTCCGCGCCTGCCGCGGCTCAGACCTTCGCGGAGTCCGGCCTCAGGCTGCGGGAGACCGGGGTCCCAATGCCCAAATTCTTGGCCCGGGCGAGGGAGGGGATCGGCGCCGGGACGGCGTCCCGGGCCCAAGCGCGGGAAGACGCAGCCGAAACCGCAGCTCCGCCCCCCGCGGCTCCGCCGCAGACCTTTTCTGCCGAGGCCGCCTTCAATAAATCCAAACTTGCGTCTTCTCAGGCCAAAGCAGAGGCCAAAACCGCCTTCGCTCCCCCGCCATCCGTCCAGAGCGCGCGCCCCAAAGATCAGCCGATTGAATGGCGGCACATTTTTGGAGGCTTCCCCGAACCGGCTCAGTTTGTGGTGCGGGACTCCAAAAAGTGGCAGGACCTTTGGACCAAGATGGGCAATGAAAAAGCGCCTGACATTGACTTTTCCAGCACCATGGCCGTCGTGGTTTTTATGGGAGAAAAAAATTCAGGCGGCTATACGACGGAAATCCTGGACGCCAAAGCGGAAGGGGACCGGCTCATCGTGCGCTATCGCGAAAACACGCCGGCTCCGGGCCTTTTCGTCGTCATGGCCCTGACCCAGCCCTACCATATCAAGCTCTTCCCCCGCAGCGACAAAACGGTCGCCTTTGAAAAAGTCAAATAAATCCGTTAGCTCGAATCCGGACCCTACCAGACTTTGGGTCCCCTAAGGATGAGCTCCCCGGCCCCTGGACCGGTAGATATAAAGGAAATAGGAAGATTCAAAAGCCTCTCCACCCTGCGCACATACGACTTGGCTTGGGGGGGCAGCTTTCCGAATTCCCGCAGTCCCCGTATATTTCCGGAAAAACCCGGCAGAAGCTCGTACACCGGCTCCACCGCGAACTGCATGCTCTGGGACACCGGAAAATGAGCCACAGGCTTGCCACGGAAGCGGTAAGCGACGCATATTTTAAGCGGGTGAATGCCGCTCAAAACGTCTAATTTGGTCAGGGCCAGGGACTCAAGCCCGCCGACTTTCACGGCGCGGCGAAGCTGCACCAAATCCAGCCAGCCGATCCTCCGCGGGCGGCCCGTCGTCGCCCCGTATTCCCCGGCTTTTTCGCGCAAAGCGCCCGCCATTCCGGCGGGCATTTCGGTGGGAAAAGGACCGGCGCCGACCCGCGTCGTATAGGCTTTGGCGACGCCCAAAACGCGGTCAAGCTGCCTAGGAGCCAAACCGGCGCCCACGCAGGCGCCCCCCGCCACGGGACTCGACGAGGTCACGAAAGGATAGGTGCCGACGTCCAAATCCAGCATCACGCCTTGGGCCCCCTCAAATAAAATCCGCTTTCCCGACGACAGGCCCTGATGCAGGTACTCGACGGTGTCCACGCAGTAGGGCCGAAGCTCCTCGGCCATGCGGCGGTACCCTCGCAGGGCCTCCTTTTTCAATTGCGCCGGCTTGCCCAAGCGCCGGAGCTCGGCGGCATTGCTCTCCAAAGCGAAATCCAGCTTTTTTCTGAAGGCCGGCGGGTCAATGAAGTCCGCCATCTGAATGCCTCGGCGCGCGACCTTGTCGATATAACAGGGCCCGATGCCCCGGCGCGTGGTCCCGAGCGGGCGCTCGGTCGTTTCCCGCAAAGCGTCCAAGCGCATATGGTAGGGCATCACGACGTGGGCCCCGAGGCTGATCCGCAGCCGGCCGCGGACCGAGATCTTCTTTTTTTTCACAAAGCGAATCTCCTCCAAGAGCCCCCGAGGCGAAATCACCACGCCGTGGGCGAGAACGCCGACTTTGCCGGGCAGCAGAATGCCGGAGGGCAAAAGGTGCAGGGCCAGCGTCTCGCCGCGATGCACGACCGTGTGCCCGGCGTTGTTGCCTCCCTGGTAGCGAACAACGGCGTGGGCGGAGCGGCTCAGATAGTGAACCAGCTTGCCTTTGCCCTCGTCGCCCCACTGCGCTCCCACGACCACCAAAACCGGCATAAGCGGCCCCCTGCGCGGAACTCGACACGCCGCTCTGCGGCTCCACTCGTCCCTTGCCTCCGGCATGGGGCCGGGGACCCGGATGCGCCGGAGGCGCGGCGGCCCCCGGAAAGCCCCGCGGGTTAAACGCGCGGATGCGCTTTTTGATAAACCTTTCTTAAATGCTCAAGAGAGACGTGCGTGTAAATCTGGGTGCTCGACAAATTCTTGTGGCCCAGCATTTCCTGCACGGACTTCAAATCGCAGCCCCTGTCCAGCAAATGCGTGGCGAAGGAGTGCCGGAACATATGCGGCGTGAGCGCCTTCGAGAACTTGGCGGCCCGCGCCCACCTGTGGACGATGAGCGGCACCGCCGCGCTGGAAAGCCTCCGGCCCCGGACGCTCACAAACAGAGGCTCGGCGCCCTGGAAAGATTTCCCCTGAGCTTCCTTGGAGCGCCGCACGGAGAGGTAGCTTCGAAGCGCGGCCAATGCCGGCTGGCCGACCGGCACCAGCCTCTCGCGGGAGCCCTTTCCCATCACCCGGATGAAGCCGGCGATGAAATCCACGTCGCCGGCGTTTAACTGGCAAAGCTCCGCCCGCCGGATGCCGGTCGAATACAAAAGCTCCAGGATGGCGACGTCGCGCTCTCGTTGCGGCGGCTTGCGCTCCGGTCCGGCCCGCAGCAGCGCGCTCATCTCCTCCTCGGTCAAGAAACGCGGCAGAAGGCTCTCTTTTTTTGGCAGAGGCAGCCCGATAAACGGATCGGCTTTGATTTCTCCCTGCTCGACCAAAAATCGCACGAAGGACCTTAGGCTGGCGATCTTGCGAAGCACCGAAGCCCGCCTCAACAAGGCCCCGCGCGCGGTTTTCCGGCTCTGCAAAAAAGCGAGGTAGGCGCGCAAGCGGCCTCGGTCCAACTTGATGGGGCCGGCGTCCGCACCGGCACCCTCCGCAGAGCTCCGAGTACCCGGTAGCGCCGGTGGCGCGGCGGAAAAATCCAGAAAATCGCGGAGATCGCGCTCGTAAGCGCGCAGGGTGTGGGGAGAGTAATTTCTTTGGGCCTTCAATTCACCCAGGAATTTATGGAGCGAGTTGTTCATGTCGCCGGCTTTACGCCGTCTCGGGTTTTTTCTTGGACACAGCGGACTTTTTAGGTCTTGCGGGCTTCTTGGCGGCCGCTTCGGCCGGCGGCTTTCCGTCAACCGCCGGAGCGGCCGGTGCAGGCCCGCCGGCGCGGATAGTCTCCGCTTCCTCCCTGGAAACGGATATAAGATTCCGGCATCTCGGGAAACCGGAGCAGGCCAAAAACGGCCCGCGCTTTCCCTGCCGGAGCCACAGCGGCCTTTGGCACTTGTTGCATAGACGGGCGGTCACCACGGGCTGGGAACCCTGAACTTTATTGCCGTCGGCGTCGAGCGAAAAGGTGTTTTTGCAGGCCGGATAGCCCGAGCAGGCCAGAAAGCGGCCGCGCCGGCCGGAGCGGATCACCATGGGCTTGCCGCAAAGGTTGCAGCTTTCATTGGTGGGCGTCGGCACCATCTTTTCGCCCTTGTCGGAAAGCGGGATTTTCCCTTTGCAGCGCGGGAAATTGGAGCAAGACAGGTATTGTCCGTAGCGGCTCTCCCGCAGGAGCATGCTTTTGCCGCACTTTGGGCATTTTTCGGCGCTCTCCTTCGGGACGACCTTGTCCTCTTTCATGTCCACCCGGGCTTTGTCCAGGGCTTTGGCGAAAGGCTCGTAAAAATCGGAGACTACTTTTTGCCAGGCGGTCTCGCCCTCGGCGACTTTGTCGAGAAATTCCTCCACCTCGGCGGTGTAGGTCAGGCTCACGACGTCCTTGAAATGATCCTTGAGCTTGGCGGTGACCAGCACGCCCAGGTCCGTGGCCAGGATTTTCCGGTCCTTGCCCTCGATGCGCACGTAGCCCCGCTCCACCACGGTTTTGATCGTGGGGGCGTAGGTGGACGGGCGCCCGATGCCGTGCTTTTCCATCGCGCGGATCAAGCTGGCCTCGTTGTAGTGCGGCGGCGGGCTGGTGTGGTGCTCCTGCGAGTTGAGTTTGACCAGGCGCAGATCATCGCCCTGAGCCAGGGGCGGAAGCTCGCTGTCGGCGTCCTTGTCATCGGACTCCGCCTTCCCGTAAACTTTCAGGTAGCCGGCGAACACGAGCGTCCGGCCGTTGGCGCGAAACACCGCCTCGCCGGCGCCGACGTCCACGCCCAAGGTGTGGTAGCGGGCCTCGGCCATCTGGCTGGCGACAAAGCGCGTCCAAATCAACTCATAAAGCTTGAGCTGCTCGCCCGATAAATGCGCCGCCACGTCCTGGGGCTTCCTGAAAACGCTGGTGGGGCGGATTGCCTCATGCGCTTCCTGCGCTCCCTTGGCCTTCGTTTTGTAAACCGGCGCCGCCTCCGGGAGATAGGTCTGGCCGAATTCCTGCAGCACCAACTTGCGGGCCTCCTCTTGAGCCGCGCGGGCGACGGAGAAGGAATCGGTGCGCATGTAGGTGATGAGCCCCTCGCTAACCTCCTGCCCCAGCGCCACGCCCTCGTAGAGGCCTTGGGCGATGCGCATGGTTCGCTCGGAAGAAAATCCCAGTCGCCGGGAGGCGTCCTGCTGCAAAGAGCTGGTGACGAACGGGGGCTGCGGCTTGCGGCGCAAGTCCTTGGCTTCGACGCTCAGAACCTCGTACTTGGACCCGCTGAGCATCTCCACGACGGCCTGCATTTGCTGGGCGGTCTTAAAGCAGGTGAAGCCGACGCGGTAGTCTTCGGAAAAAAGCTTGTGGGTTTGGGTGGCTTCCACTTTCTCGCCCTTCCAGCGGACCAGTTGGGCCTCAAACGGAGGGAAGCCCTTTTTTTCCAGCTCGGCGCTCAGCCGCCAAAACGCCTCCGTCTTGAAATTTTCCATCTCGTGCTTGCGCTCGACCACCAGCCGCAAAGCGACCGATTGAACGCGGCCGGCCGAGAGGCCTTTTTTTATCTTGCTCCACAAAAGCGGGGACAGCTTGTAGCCCACCAGCCGGTCCAGAACGCGGCGCGCCTGCTGCGCGCTGACCAGATTCATGTCGATGGCCCGCGGCGCTTTCAGGGATTCCTGGATGGCCGAGGCCGTGATCTCGTGGAAGGTGATGCGGCGGATTTTTTCCGGGGGCAGGCCCAGTATCTCCACCAAATGCCAGGCGATCGACTCGCCCTCGCGGTCGTGGTCGGTCGCCAGATAAACCCATTTCGACTTGTCGGCGGCGGCCTTGAGGGCCGGAAGCAATTTCCTGGTCCTGGGCAAAAGGACGTAGGTGGGCTTGAAGCCCTTTTCGATTTCAACCCCCAGCTCCTGCCCGGGCAGGTCGCGCACGTGGCCGAAGGAGCTCAGCACCGTGAAGTTTTTATCCACAAAGCGCGAGATGGTTTTGACCTTGGTCGGCGACTCCACAATCGCAAGTATGTGATCAGGCATAATAGGGCCGCTCTTATTATAGTGGGTAAGTAAGGAATCTGCAACTCCCCCCCTGTCGCACCCTCGCGCTTCTTAACCACAGTGGTAAAGTGTTTGAGTGGTAAAGTGGTAGAGTGATAAAATGCCGCCAAGCACAAAATCACTACAGTTCGTCCCGTGCCTCTGAGCTGAAGGCTTGTCGTCCTTCCCTCTGCACTTTACCACTATACCACTCTATCACTTCTCTATCGCTTCACTTCGTTGAGCTTGGCGGCGGCGGGGAAGAAACGGCGCTGGGGATTTATTATAATAGGCGGGATGCAATTTCCTGCGATGCGGCTGCGGCGGCTGCGGGCCAGCCCCGGGTTTAGGCGCCTGGCGCGCGAAACAAATCTGCGGCCCGAAAATCTCATCGCCCCGCTGTTCGTGCGCTCCGGCAGCAAAGTCAAAAAGCCCATCGCCTCCATGCCGGGCTGCTTCCAGTTTTCGGCCGACCTCCTGGCGCAGGAGGCTAAAACCGCGCAGCGCCTCGGAATCGGCGGCGTCATCCTCTTCGGCATTCCAGACAAAAAAGATCCCCTGGGCCGGGGCGCTTACGATTCCAACGGCGTCATCCAGCGCGCCCTCAAGGCCGTCAAAGACGCCGCGCCGGAGCTGCCGGTGATCGCGGACTTGTGCTTTTGCGAGTACACCGACCACGGCCATTGCGGCGTCGTCAAAAAGAGTTCCGGCGGCGGCTGGATTCTTGACAACGACGCGACCCTGGACTTGATGATGAAAACGGCGCGCAGCCAGGCCGAGGCCGGCGCCGACATCATCGCCCCGAGCGCCATGATCGACGGTCAAGTCAAAACCATCCGCCAAGCCCTGGACGAGTCCGGCCACGCCATGACGCCCATTCTGGCCTACGCGGCCAAGTTCGCCAGCGCCTTTTACGGCCCGTTCCGCGACGCGGCGGAATCGCCGCCAGGCTTCGGCGACCGCAGCAGCTATCAGATGGATCCGGCCAACGCCCGCGAAGCCCTGAGGGAGGCCGCGCTCGACGTCGAGGAGGGCGCCGATATCGTCATGGTCAAGCCCGCGCTGGCGTACCTGGACCTGGTTTATCAAATCAAGCGCCGTTTCAAGATGCCCACCGCCGCCTACAGCGTCTCGGGCGAGTACGCCATGCTCAAGGCGGCGGCCGCCAACGGCTGGCTCGACGAAAAAAAAGCGGCTCTGGAAAGCCTGACGTCGATCAAGCGCGCGGGGGCGGACATCATCCTGACCTACTACGCCTTTGAAGCCGCCGCCTGGCTGGAGAAGTCCTAAGGCGCTTATGACATGGCAGGCGCTTTCGCTTTGCGCTTTGGCCGCGCTCTTCTGGGGGCTGGGGGCCTGCGTCGACAAGCTGGCCGTGGGCCGCATGCCGCCGCTCCATTTTTTTCTGGCGCGCTTCTACGTGCTGCCGATTTTGGCCGCGCCGTTTATGATCGTTTTTTGGGACGGCAACAAGGCCGCCGTGAGCCAGTCGGGCAGGCCCGGCGTCTGGCTCATTTTTTCAAGCACCGTCCTCATCCAGCTCGGATTTCTTTTTTATTACCTCGCGCTCGCGGGGCAGGAAGCCTCCAAAGTGGTGCCCCTGACCTCCGTCTATCCTCTCTTGGCGCTCGGCCTCTCGGTGGTTTTTCTGGGAGAGGGCCTGAGCTTGGGCAAGCTGGCCGGGACCGCGTTTATCGCCGGCGGCGTTTATTTGGTGGCCCGGTGAAATCAAAAAATCTTTTTCTGCGCGCCCAAAAAACTTTGGTCGGCGGGGTCAACTCGCCCGTGCGCTCCTTTAAATCGGTCGGCGGCGTTCCGCTCTTCATCGAGCGCGGCAAAGGCTGCCGGCTGACGGACGCCGACGGCGATGTCTACGTGGATTACTGCCTGTCGTGGGGACCGCTCATCCTGGGCCACTGCCATCCGCAGGTGACGGCGGCGGCTTATGCCCAGATCAAGAAAGGCTCCTCCTACGGAGCGCCGACCCGCCTGGAGGTGGACCTCGCGGAGGCGATCACCGAGGCGATCCCCTCCATGGAAAAAATCCGCTTCACCAGCTCCGGCACCGAAGCCGTCATGAGCGCCCTGCGCCTGGCGCGGGCTTTCACCGGACGCGCCAAGGTTTTGAAATTCGCGGGCGGCTATCACGGCCATGTCGACAGCCTGCTGGTGAGCGCGGGCTCCGGAGCCGCGTCTTTTGGAACGCCGGATTCCGCGGGAGTGCCCGCACATTGGGCGCAAGACACGCTCGTCTTGCCGTACAACGACGCGCAAGCGCTCGATGGGCTTTTTGCCGGGCAGGGCCAAGCCATCGCCTGCGCCATCGTGGAGCCGGTCGCCGCCAACATGGGCGTGGTGTTGCCGGAGCCCGGATTTTTGGAAAGCCTGCGCCGCTTGACGCGGCAATGCGGCGCGCTGCTCATCTTCGATGAGGTGATCACGGGTTTTCGCGTTCGCTACGGCGGCTATCAGGACGCTCTGGGCATACGGCCGGACCTGACCTGCCTGGGCAAGGTGATCGGCGGAGGCTTCCCCGTGGGGGCCTTCGGCGGCAAAAGGGAGATCATGGATTTGCTCGCTCCCCTGGGGCCGGTCTATCAGGCCGGAACACTGTCCGGAAATCCGGCCGCCATGGCCGCGGGCCTTGAAACGCTCAAGATTTTAAAAAAAACCGACCCCTACCGGCGGCTCGCGGAAAAAACGCAAATTTTGGCGCGGGGCATTTCCGCGGCCGCGCTAAAAAAGGGCGCCGCCGTTCAAGTGAGCTCCGCCGGCTCTTTTTTCACCGCTTTTTTTTCAGAGCGCCCGGTGTGCGATTTCGACGGCGCGCGCGCCTGCGACGCGGCGCGCTACGCCAAGTTTTTTCACGCCCTGCTCAAAAACGGGGTCTATTTTCCCCCCGCGCAGCTTGAAGCGGCCTTCGTGTCGACCGCCCATGGCGCGCGCGATCTCGACCTCACCCTAAAAGCGGTCGAGACCGCGATCGGCCTTTCAAATAAATAATTTATTAGTGGGTTACCCCTTACATCTGCTGCGGAGCGGAGACGCCCAGCAGGCTCAGGCCTTTTTCGATCACCAGGCGCACGCCCAGGCAGAGCCCCAGCCGAGCGCGGGAGACGTCGGGAGCGGAGGCGTCCACGACGCGGCATTTCTCATAGAAAGGATGGAACAGTCCCGCCAACTCTAAAAGGTAGCTTGCCAAATGATGGGGGCTCAGCTCCTTGACGCAGAGCTTAAGGATTTCGGGAAACCAGGCGAGTTTGACGAGGAGGTCCCGCTCTTCCCTGGAGCCCAACTGGGGCTGCCGCTTGAGCTCCTCCACGGACGGCAAGCCGCCGAAACTCAGGGAGCTTTTCTCCGCCTCCCTGAAAATGGAGCATATGCGGGCATGGACGTACTGGACGTAAAAGACCGGGTTTTCCTGGCTCTTTTTTTGGGCCAGCTCGATGTCGAATTTCAAGGTTGAGTTGGGAGTTCTCATCGCGAAAAAGAACCGGCAGGCGTCGCGTCCCACCTCGTCGAGCAGCTCTTTGAGCAGCACCATTTCCCCCGCGCGCTTGGACATGCGGATCAACTGTTGCCCGCGGTAAAGATGCACCATCTGGTGAACCAGAGCGCGGAAGGACTCGGGAGGATAGCCGAGCTCCGCCATCGCCACCTTCATGCGCGGGACATAGCCGTGGTGGTCGGCTCCCAGAATGTCGATGAGCTGGGTCATGCCCCGGTCCATTTTGTCCTGGTGGTAGGCGATATCCATCAAAAAGTAAGTCGGCCGGCCGTCGTTTTTGACCAGCACCCGGTCTTTGTCGTCGGCGGCGTCCCCCGTTGCCGTCTCGTCGGAAGCGCCCTCGCTTGAGGCGAGCCAAACCGCGCCGTCTTTTTCAAAAACTTTTCCGCGCGCGCGCAGTTTTTCCAGGACCGCCTTCCAGGACTCGCGCTCGTGCAGCGAGGTTTCCTTGAACCAGCCGTCGAACTTGACGGCGAAAAGGTCCATGTCGCGCTGATGCTCTGCGATGAAATGCTCGACGCCGAAACGGCTGAAGCGCTGCGCGGACCAGTCTTTGGCCTCGGGGCCGAGACTCTGCGCCAAGTCCGCCAGATACGCCCCCTGATAGCCCCCTTCCGGAATCTCGGCAGCCTCGCCCAGGCTCTGGCGGTGGCGCGCCCGCAGGGACTCTCCCAAAAGCTCCACCTGCCGCCCCGCGTCGTTTAAATAGCATTCCGTGCTCACCCGGTATCCCAAATGGGCCATGATTTTGGCCAGGCTGTCTCCCAGGGCCGCGGCGCGGCCGCTGGCGGCATGCAGCGGCCCGCTGGGGTTGGCCGAGACGAATTCCAATAGAATTTTTTCACGCGGCGGAGGCTGAAGGCGGCCGTAGCTCTCCACGGAGGCGACGACGTCGGAGAGATTGCGCCAGAGCGGCTCCAAAGCCAGATGAAGATTGAGGTAGCCGGGCCTGACCGGCTCGGCCCGCTCGAACAAAGCCGCCCCCTCAAAAGCCCGGGCGCTTTCCTCGGCGATTTCAATGGGATTTTTTTTGAGCTTTTTGGCGGCGGCCAGAGGCCAGCTCAAAGCCAAATCGGCCCGAGCGTGGGGCGGAGCGGGGGCCAAAATCCCGTCCCAATCCGGCAGCCGCAGGGCGATGTCGGCGCGGCACTCCTCTAGCAGCATGGAAAATATCCGTTGGCGTGAATGGCGGGCTTAATGTTTAAGGGACCTCGAAGCGCGCGGCTGCCAAGGGACTTTCTTCGCGTCCCCGTAAAGCCTGTCCAGGCCGTAGAACTCCCGCGCCCGAACGTGCATGACGTGGATGAGCATGCCGCCGTAGTCCAGGACTTTCCACACAGCGCTCTGCGTTCCATCGCAGCGCAGCGGCTCCAAGCCTTTCTCTTCCAGCACCTCTTCGATTTTGCGGCACACGGCTTCCATTTGGAACGGCGACTCGATGCTCGACAAAAGCATGTAGTCGGTCACCGAGGACCGGGCCGCCACCTCAAAAAGCCGGATGTCGGTGGCGTGTTTCTCAGCCGCCGCCCGCGCCGCCTCGACCGCGTAGCGCCTAAAGGAGCGGTTCATTGGCCTGGGCTTTAAGGCGGTCGCGAAGCTGCTCTTCCTGCTCCTGCTGCGCCTTTTCCATGGCGGCGCCCAAAAGCCGGGCCACGCCGCCGATGAGGCGGGCGACCTGGACGCAGCCGGCCGCGTCGCCGGCGTCGGGGCGGCAGACCAAAAGGCAGGCTTTGATGGAGTCCTGCGGGCTCGGCACGGCCGCGCAATAGGTCGTCTCATCCAGCCATTTCGTTTGGATGGATTCGACCTTCTGCGGAAGCTTTTGCTCCAGAGCCGGCGAGCGCGGGCCCAGGACGGCGACCGCGTCCATCTCGTCGTTGTAGACGTTGTAGAGGCCGGCGGCCAAAGACCAGCCCTCCCCCAGGTGCGCCAGAAGATGCCGGCTTACCCTGGCGAAAAGCTCTTTTGGGCTGGATGTCTTTTGGGCGAAGACGGTGCTTAAATCGTAAAAAAGCATGAGCTGCTCCGAAGTCCGCTTCACGCGCTCGGACAAAACCTGCGCCATCCCCATCAGGAAGACGCCGGCGGCGCCGCGCTCGGCCTTGAGCCAGGCGCGCAAATCGCGGCCGGCGAGGATAAGAACCTCGACGGGCTCCTGGGCCACGACGCGCGCGGTGCGCGCCTTGTGTCCCGCCAAGGCCATCTCGCCGAAAAATTCACCGGGCCCCAGAAACGCCAGGTCTCTATAGTCGCGGTGCGTCTCCAGTCTCTTGTCGACGCGCGCGACGCCCCCGGCGATGAGGTAAAGGCTGTCGGCCTTCTCGTTGTCTTCGATGAGAACGGAGCCGGCGGCAAATTCGGCGGACTTAAAAAGGGCGGAAAGCTTCTTGAGTTGGGGAAGGCTCAAGCCCCGCATCAGCGGCATGGCTTTGAGGCATTTTAAACGCTCTTTTTCTGTCATCGGCATTCTCCGGCGCCGGACATGCGGGGCGCCGCCGTCCTCACATGGTGCGCGCCACTTTCGCTCCGCCGCCCCGGCACAGGGCCTGGAGCGCGTCGGGATTGTGGGCTTTGGTCAAAGCGACGTCGAGGTCCGCGACGCCGGTGTTGACCAACTCCGCCAGAGAACGGTCCATGGGCATCATGCCGAACTTGACCCCCGTCTCGATGGCGTTGTAAATCATGTGCGTCTTGCCTTCCCGGATCAGGTTCGAGATGGCCGGCGTCATGGTCATTAACTCGCGGGCCGCCACCCGGCCCTTGCCGCCCTTTTTGGGAAGCAGAATCTGCGCGATGACGGCCTGCAGGCCGGAGGCGAGCTGAACGCGAATCTGCGCCTGCTGGTGCGGCGGAAAAACGTCGATGATGCGGTCGATGGTGGAGGGCGCGCTCTGCGTGTGCAAAGTCCCGAAGCAAAGGTGTCCCGTTTCCGCCGCCGTGATGGCCAATTGGATGGTTTCAAGGTCGCGCATTTCTCCGACCAGGATCACGTCCGGGTCCTGGCGCAGAGCCGCGCGAAGAGCGGCGGCGAACGATTTGGTGTTCTGCCCCACCTCCCGTTGGCGGATGATGCTCTTTTTGCTGTCATAGGTGAACTCGATCGGGTCTTCGATGGTCAGAATGTGGTGCGCGTGGGTCTGGTTGATCTGCTCGATGATGCAGGCCAGCGTCGTGGATTTCCCGGAGCCCGTCGGCCCGGTCACCAGAACGAGCCCGCGCGGCAGATCCGCCAAGGCGATCATCTGCGGCGTCAGCTTGACCTGCTCGGCGCTCGGGATTTGCGCGTTGATGACGCGCATGACCGATTCCACGCCGTTTTTCTGCATGAGCACGTTGACGCGAAACCGGCACAGGCCCTTGATGGCGAAGGAGCAGTCCAGTTCCCAGTTTTCCTCGAAGCGGGCGCGCTGGTCCTCGAAGAGAATCGAATAGATCATATGCTTGGCGCTTTCGGCCGTGAGCACCTCATTCTGCGGGGCGACGAGCTGTATCTCGCCGTTCAAGCGCATCATCGGGGGCTTTCCGATGACCAAGTGGATGTCGCTGGCCCGCGCCACGACCGCCTGTTTAAGGATCTCAACCAAATCCATCATGAATATCTCTCCTTGCCGTTGATTGCCGCCAGTCTCGCCGGCGGCTTACCGTGCCGCCCCCTTATCCTGCCAAGCGGTGAAATCGGCGCCCAAGATCACCGTCACGTCCACCAAGCGCTCCAAATTCATCTGTGTCCAAGCCTGGGCCTGGGGCCAGCCGAGCGAGCGGTAAACTCTTTGAGCGGATTGGAAAACGCCCGTGCGGTCTAGTATACATGTTTTTTCCGACCGCATGGAAGCGTTTCCGACGTTTACCACGTCGAAACCGCGCTCGCGCAGGCGCCGCGTGGCCTTCTCGGCGAGCCGGCCCTCCTGCGTCGCGTTGAGCACCTCCACGGTGACCGGGCGGGCGGAGGATTGGCGCGCGGGGGAGGCCGCCAGCCCCGCCAAAAGGTCCGCGGCTTCCTTGTCGGCCGTCGTCCACGCGGAACCCTTGCGGGTCATGGGCCACTGCGCGACCCACGTGTTCTCAAGCGGAATTTTTCTAAGCTCAGACCACAACAAAAACCGCTCGAAAACGGGCAGGCTGCTCTCCAGCATCAGGCCGGAAGTCCTCCAAAACGGAGGCGCTGGAAAAGCGGGCCGTCCCCCGGCCGCGGGCGAAGCCGTTAGGCGCAGCGGCAGGACAAGTCCGGAGGGATCGGCCTCCTCCGGCGATCGCGGCGCGCCGCTTTTAAGACGCAGCCAAAAATCGAGCGGCGGCGCGCCGCGGCCGGCCAGAAGACGGGAAACCGATCTCTCCCGGCCGCTCTCCTCCGGCGCCGCGCTCAAAGGCAAGACCACGATATTGAGCGTCCGCCGCGAGGGCTCGTATCGCCAGTAGTAAATCCTATCGGCGCTCACCGCTCCCGTCACGCTCCGGCGCCGGCTGAGCGCGAGGTCCACATCGGAGAGGAAATGCAGCGCCGTCGCGCCCAGCATCAGCGCCAGAACGGCCGCAAGCAATAGCCTTTCCCGCCTCAGCGGATTTTGCGCCATAGTTTTTTTCCCAACGGATGAATCCAGCCGCCCCGGGACTTGACGTAGGCAAGCTTCATCCGCACCGTCTCGCGCATCGCCCGGTCGATGTTTTGAAAGGCGATTTTTCTGAGCCGGGCCGCGCCGGCGAAGGCGCGGTCCTCGGAAGCCGCGTCGGCGACAAAAATGATCTTATCTAGGGGCGACATCCTCAAATCTCCCAGGCTGTGCCGGCGGATGGCCGAGAGAATTTCCGGGTCCGACACGCCCATCTCGGTCTCGGCCATATGGGCGCCCACGTAAGCGTGCAGCAAGATGGGGCAGCGGGCGATGACCTCCTCTTTTAAGGGCGCCTTGATCTTGTGGCGGCGCGCGTAGGCGATCATCCGGGGCAGCGTCAAGCTCCGGCCGGCGTCGTGCAGCAGCGCCGCCGCCGCGGCCTTCTCGAGATCGGCCCCGTGACGCTCGGCCAGACTTCCGGCCAGGCGCGCCACCTGGAGCACATGCGCGAAGCGGCCCGCGTTCAAACGCCGCCGCAGCCGATTGAGCCAAGCCAAGCCATAGAGGCCGCGGCGCTCGATCCTTCTTAAAACCGCGGCCGGAATTTTTCCGGCGGTTTTTTCGCCTCGCAAAAACGCCAAGCGGATCTCGGAGGACGAAATCGCGGGAAAAACGCCCTTGAGCCAAATCACCTTGGCCTTCGCGGCGAGGGCCGCCCCGTCTTTCCCCCGCCTGGCTCCGACCACCAAGGTCGCCTGCGACAGCAGGCGGCGATATTTTTTCCAAGTCGTAAACGCCCCGAGTTGATCGCCGCCGATTAAAAGATAAAAACGGGCGCCGGGATGAAGCCGCCGGAAATGCGCCAAAGCCTGATAGGTGTAGACCGGCCCGCGCCGGGTCTTTTCATAACCGCTGAGCCGCACTTTCTTGAGCATCGGCCCCGCAAGCCGGCCAGCCAAGCCCGCGCGCAGCATCCGCGCGCGCTCATCAAAGGAAGCCCATGGCAGGCGTTTATGGGCCGGGCGGGCGCTGGGCAGAATGTAGGCGCGGTCCACCGGAATTTCCCGGAGGGCTGCGCCCAAAAGCTCAAAATGCCCGGTGTGCGGCGGGTCGAAACTGCCGCCGTAGATGAGAATGTTCATCGTTGGAAAAGAATCTTACATAATAACCTCCGGCCGCTTCACCCCCCCGCGCTTCGCCTCAGACGCCATATTTATTGTAAGCTGAACCGTTATGGCAATAGTGGAGCCCTTCGCCGCGTTCAGAGCCGATCCTTTCAAAACGGATTTATCGCGCGTCTTGTGCCCGCCCTACGACATCGTCACCCCTTCCATGGCGAAGCGGCTGCGCCGCTGGGAGGCCAACGCCATCCGCATCGAGCTGCCCGAAGATCCCGACCGCTACCGGCGCGCGCAAAAGCAGTGGGAGGCGTGGGTGGGGTCCAATCTTTTAGTCCAGGACAAAAAGCCGGGCTTCTATATCTGCGAGCAGTCTTTCCGGTGGAATGGGAAAACCCGGACGCGGCTTGGTTTTTTGGCCGCTTTGCGGCTGGAGAAACCGGGCTCCAAGACCATCTTGGCCCATGAAAACACATTGAGCAAACCCAAGCAGGACCGGCGAAAGCTCCTCAACCGGCTGAAAGTCAACACCAGCCCCATCTTCGCCGTGTTTTCCGATCCAAAAAAAGAATTCGAGCGTTTTTTCCGCCGCCCGGCCGGTCCCGAACCGGCGATCCGCGGCCAAGACATCATCGGCGTCGGCTACCGGCTTTGGAAAATAGAGGACGCGGGCCAAATCCGCCGGCTCAAGCGCCTTTTGGAGCCTCAAAAAATCCTGATCGCCGACGGACATCACCGCTACCGGGTCGCCTGGGACTTCTACCGGAGCAGCGGTCCCCTTCGCAGAGCTCCGGGGACCCGGATGCGCCGGAGTCGCGGCGGCGCGGCGGCCTCGAGCCCGCGGCGATACATCCTCGCCTATCTCTGCCCCAGGGAGGACCCGGGGCTTAAGCTCCTGCCCACTCACCGGGTCGTGCCCGGCGCAGGGCGCCTCATGCGGCGATTGAGCGGGGAATGCTCCTTGGAGCCGCTCCGCTCTTGGAAAGAGCTGTCGCGAAAACTGGACAAACTTTCAAACCCGCTGAGTTTCGGCTGCTTCAGCGAGAGCTTTCCCGGACGGCCCTACGTTTTGGCCACGCCCGGCAAGAATGCCTCCGACGGCGCGCGCTTGGCGGTGCAGTATATCGCCCAAGCCCTCGCCCCCCAGGCCGCGCGGCAGACCTTCACGCATTCGGCCCCGGAGGCCATCCGCCTGGCTCGGGCGTGCAAAGGCATGGCCCTGCTTCTCGGCTCCTACACAGTTTCGCAAATTCAAAGCGCCACGGAAGCCTGCGGCCTCTTGCCCCAAAAAACGACTTATTTTTATCCCAAGGTCGCCGCCGGCCTCGCTTTCCGCAGACTGTGATGGAATCCAATTCGGCTCCCCCCCTGGTGCTGCTCGCCGACGACGAGCCCCAGCTTCTCAAGGTTCTCAAAATAGCTTTGGAGTCCGGAGGCTTCGCGGTCGAGACCGCCTCCGACGGCGCCGAGGCCTGGGAAAAAATCCGGAAGGGAAATATAGACCTGGCCATCCTGGACTTGCAAATGCCATGCAAAGACGGCCTGGAGGTCTGCCGCCTCGTCAAAGAGGACTTGGATTTAAGCCTGATGCCCGTCATTCTCCTGACCGCCGCCAGCGACACGGAATCGAAGGTGCGGGGGCTGACCCTCGGGGTCGACGACTATATCACCAAGCCGGTCAACGTGCGCGAGCTTTTGGCGCGAATCTGGATGGTCTTTCGCAGAATGCGCCAGGAGTTGGAGGCCAATCCTCTGACCCGGCTTCCGGGCAATATCGCCATCGAAAAGCGGATCAATGAGGCAATCGCGAAAGGCAAGGATTTCGCCGTGCTCTACATCGACCTCAACCAATTCAAAGCCTACAACGACGCCTACGGCTACGCCGCCGGCGACTACGTGCTCAAAACCACCGCAAAAATCCTGGTTGCGGCGGCGCGCAGCGGCAGAAATCCCGGCAATTTCATCGGCCACATCGGCGGCGACGATTTCATCATCGCGACGGACGCCTCGGATGCCGAAGGCATCTGCCAGAAAATCATCGACAACTTCGACCGGCAGGTTCCCGAGTTTTACAAGCAGGAGGACCGGGAGCGGGGCTATATCCTTGGCAAAGACAGG
>MGUX01000157.1:3450-10994 GCA_001800185.1 Elusimicrobia bacterium RIFCSPLOWO2_12_FULL_59_9 | reverse complement strand
ACAGGAGGGGAGAGCCCCGGCAATTTCCTCTGCTTTCGGTGGCCATCGGCGTCGCCACCACCCGGAACCGGCCGCTCACCTCGCTGGGCCAAGTCAGCCAGATCGGCGCCGAGCTCAAAAGCTACGCCAAGACCCTAGGCGGCAGCCGCCGCGTCGTCGACCGCCGCAAGGACTAAGCCGAACTCCTTAACATCCCGGCTGATTCAATTTGGACCCATTGACGGACGGCGCGGCAGGGGCTATACTATCTGTGACACATTTCAGACACAAGGAGGCGCCATGCTCAGATTTATTAATATCCATGAATTGCACGCCCGCACTCCCCAGGCTATTCGGCAAGTTGAACGCGGCGCCAAGATCGTGGTCACCAAACGGGGCAAGCCCAAGGCGCTGCTCCTGCCGCTCTCCGAGGAGGAGATCGAAGACATCGTTCTTGCAAGCCCGTCCTTTTTGAAGGGACTTAAGTCGGCGGATCGGGAGGGTCGCCGGAAAGGTTGGCGCACTCTCGCCGAGGTCCGCAAAGAGTTGGGCCTGAGGGATGCCTAGCCGGGGCCTGTTTTTCTCGCCCCGGTCGCGCAGAGACCTGAAGGCGCTTTCCCGGCGGGACCAGGAAGCCATCCTGTCCGATATAGAGTCCCTCGCATCGGGCGCCGGCTTGCCGGCGCCGCCCAAAGTCCGAAAGCTCAAGAACGTCCCCAACCTGCATCGGCTTCGCACGGGGGACTACCGCACGATCTTCCGTCTCACGCCGGGCGGGATTTTCATCCTCAGGGTCGTTCCCAGAAAGGAGTTTGAGCGCGCGCTTTCCAGACTGTGGACCTGAGAAAAAAGCAAAGCGCCGAGCCGGGGCTTCCATCCCTTTCGACGCCCATCGGCGTCGCCACCACACTCAACCTGCCTTTAACCTCCCTGGGCCAAGTCAGCCAACTCGGCGCCGAGCTCAAAAGCTGCGTCAAGACCCTGGGCGGCAACCGCTGCGTCATCGACCGCCACAAGGACTAACCAAGAATCTCAATTCGCAAGTTCTGCCTTCGGGTTTACTTCCCCGCATTCGGTGGAGCATCCCGCGAGAAAGCCTTCCATGAACTCGGACTGCGCTCCGCGGAGATCGTCCTCCAAAGTTATGAAACATATATGTCATATATTGACACTCGTGTTACTCTCTGCTATAATTAAGAATATCGGGGGGGGGGGATGCTCATGGCGATTGAACCTAAAGAGTTGGGCCAGAAACTGCAACAGATCCGGGAAGCTAAGCAAATCACTCAAATGGCTGCCGCCAAGAACCTGGGCATATCGAGGGCATACATCGCCCAGATAGAATCCGGCAGCCGCCCCATCAACACGCTGCATCTGGAGAAACTGGCAAAGCTCTACGGCAAAGACGTGAGCGAATTTTTCACGGCCGCCGGCTCGCGAGGCCGAGAGGCGATCGCTGTCTTTTTTCGCATCACCGAAGAGTTGAAACAAAAAATCAACCGGAAGATGCTGGAGCCCAGCATCAGGCTGCTTCGGGAATACACCAATTTGGAAAAACTCCTCGGCCTGGATGCCAAATTCAAGCGTCCCGTTAAGTACGAGGCGGCTGAGCCCCAGAATACCTGGGAAGCCATCCAGATGGGCCAACAGATCGCGGAAGAGGAGCGCCGGCGCCTCCAACTTGGGACCCGCCCCATCAAGAACATGCCGGAGTTGCTTGAGATTCAGGGAGTGCGCGTGCTGGGCGTTCCTATGGATGAGGATATCTCCGGCGTCTTCATGGGCGACGATCAAATCGGATTATCTATCCTGCTCAATACCGAGCATCACACCGTCAGACACGCCTTTACCTTGGCGCACGAGTACAGCCACGTTCTGGCCGACCGCGACCGAGCCACGGTCGTAAGCAGCATGAAAACGGGAAAGGATCTCATCGAAGTCCGCGCGAACTCCTTTGCGGCCGCCTTCTTGCTCCCCAAGGCCGGGATCGAGGAGTTTTTCCAGAGCTCGGGGAAAACGGGCTCCACGAGGTCCTATCTATCCTCTCCTGGAACCGCCGAACCGGCCGCTGGAGAACAGCGAAGGCCTTCTGCGGCGACCCAAATACAGCTTTACGACGTCGCGCATCTGCAGCACCATTACGGGGTAAGCTGGGATGCCGCCGTCTATCGCCTCCAAAATCTCGGGATCATCAGCAAAGATGAGGGCGACGATCTCCTGAGCCAGAGAGACAAAGCCCATGCTTTGAGCCGAGCCATCAATTTGGAAACCGCCCCTTCTCAATCGGAACAGAAATTTGAGAACAGGGATTTCGCGGCCCGATTCTTTTCTTTGGGAGTCGACGCCTACCGGCAGGAGATCATTTCTCTAAAAAAACTTGAGGAACTTATGAAGCTTATCGGGATCGAAGCCAACCAACTCAAGGCGATTCTCAGAAACGCGGGCATATCCCGGAAGGCGGCTGCCAGATAGACTGCATCTCAATCTCGGTGAACCCAAGTGAAAGCGCGGCCGAAGAAGAGGATCGTGGTGCTTGACGCTGCGGTCATCATCAATCTGATGAACGCGGGGCAACTCGGGATTTTGCCGAAACTGCGCGGGTTCGAATTCTGGACGCCGAACCATGTCAAGGAAGAGATTCATCGCAGGAGTCAGAGACTCCAATTGCGGAAGGCGCTGCGGGCGGGGTGGATCAGCGAACTGGAGGTTTTCGACCCGGCTGAGATCGAGCTCTATGCGTCGTATCGTTCGCGCTTCGGCCAGGGCGAATCGGCCTGCATGGCGGTCGCGCGAACCCGAGGTTGGACCGTGGCTTCGGACGACCGGGCCGTAAAACGCGCCGTGACCGGCAACTTGGGCGCGGATCGATGGTCGGGCACGAAAGGTCTTCTGGAGGCCGCAACCGAGGCTGGATTCATCGGCCGATCTGATTTTGAGGAGATTTGCGAGAGATTTGGGCTCTGAGCCCGGGAGGCGGAAAGCACTATCCCAGCCGCTAAGTTTGGACTAGGCCGGGCCGCCGCGTGATGCCCCTGCACAGATACCGTAAAATGTTGAGGAATTGTGCGCCTCCGCAAGAATTGCAAAATTTCTCAATATTTCCCCTTTATCCGTCACGAGAATAGTCTCGCATTCTCTTTCCAAATAAAATCTTTCCTGAAAAGCAAACCTGGCACTGCTTCCCAGATCGGCGCCGAGCTCAAAAGCTGCGCCAAGACCCTCGGCGGCAACCGCAGGGCCATCGACCGCCGCACGGAAGTCTAGTCCTCCTCAATTGACGCCACGGTGCATATATAGATATGGCAATATTTACATATATCGTGTATACTAATGTTAGGCATGCTGCGCTTTGAATGGAACGACGAAAAGGACAGAAAGAATCAGTCGAAACATGGCGCGTCCTTCAAGATCGCTCAATACGCGTTCTCCGATATCAAGCGCGTCATTGCCGA
Source organism: Elusimicrobia bacterium RIFCSPLOWO2_12_FULL_59_9 (assembly GCA_001800185.1). Lineage (GTDB taxonomy): Bacteria > Elusimicrobiota > Elusimicrobia > O2-12-FULL-59-9 > O2-12-FULL-59-9 > O2-12-FULL-59-9. The sequence continues at coordinate 7,563 of MGUX01000157.1, read as the reverse complement.
GGACCTGGAGCACAGCGGGGAAGAAAAGCGGTTCTTTTGCTTCGGCCTAGTAAGGGGAGGAGTTCTGACCGTCCGCTTCACGCTTGGAAAGAATAGGATTCGAATCATCGGGGCGGGATACTGGAGGAGAGGAAAGAGAATTTATGAAGAAGAAAATAAGATACACAAATGAGCCGCTCGGCAAACTGCAGGTCGTCAAAGACTTCTTGCCTCCTCCTGAGGAACTGGCTTTCAAAGAGGAGAGCGTCAAAGTCACCATGACATTGAGTAAATCCAGCGTCGAATTCTTCAAGAGAGCGGCGCACAAGTACCACACTCCTTATCAAAAGATGATCCGCAAATTGATCGATGCCTACGCGACTCGCTTTCCATGACCCTGACCAGATTCGGATCACGCGCCAAGCCAGGAAGGACATAGATGCCCTCGCGCCCCGGCTCAGGGCCAAGCTGCGCGACATCTTGGTCCACGTGATCGCCGAGAACCCCTATGAGGGGAAGCGGCTCTTGGGCGACCTAGCCGGGAGCTACTCCCTCCGTCTGACCTACAAGGACCGGATCGTGTATTCGATCAATGAGGCCGCCAGGACCGTCTACATCGAGCGCGCCCGCACGCACGACGGAGATTGAGGCTGGGACCGCCAAGCAGAACCGGCCGCTCACCTCGCTGGGCCAAGTCAGCGCCATCGGCGCCGAGCTCAAAAGCTGCGCCAAAACCCTCGGCGGCAGCCGCTCGTCATCGACCGCCGCAAAGACTGAACCGCCAGCCGCAAAAAACCGGCTCCGACACCTAAAGTCTCGCAACAGGGACGCCTGGCGTCAAGCCAAACGCGACTGCGCCCACTCCAAAAATCGCCGCGCGAGCTTCTCCGCGTCGCGGCCTTCCGCCTCGGTGACCTCGCGGTCCTCGTAGGCCGCGAGGTTCTTGTAGCCCAGCGCCTTTGAAAGCGTCTGTATCTTGGAACCGAGTTGGTCGTCTTTGACATGCCGCAGCAAAAGGCCGGCCACGTCATGATGGGAATCTCCCGTCGACTCTCCCAATTTCAAGGCTGATTCCGAAGCGCGAAGAAATTCTTGCGCCTTCTTAAGATACGTCCCATGGCGCTCGCGAGACACGGAACGCGTCTTGAACTTCTTTGGGGTCATGACAGCAGCTCCTTGATATCCCTGCCGTAAATGGTCCGTCCATCCTTCAGAATCTCTCGGACGAGCGGGAGTTTCGCTTGAGATTTGCGCCGCAGCTCCGACAAGGTCTGGATGTAGGGCGAGAGCGGAACGCTGAAACGCTTAAAAAGCGCCTCCCTGAGCCGCGCGACGCGCGGCTCCAAAGCCTTCAGACTTTCCTTTGAGGGAATGACGACCAGGAGGTCAAGGTCGCTCCCAAGCCGCTCCGCGCCCCGCGCCATGCTGCCAAAGAGCACGATAGAGACGATATCGGACTTGGGAGCGCCGACCAGGGACTTTTTGACTGCGGCAGCGACCTGCTTGGGCATGGCCGCCTCGGCTTCAAATTGCCGCGCGAAGACGTTTTGGACGAGGTAGTTCTCGGGATTGATCTGGTAGAGATGCACGTTTGAGACCCGTCTCAACAGAACGAGTCCTAGGACGTCGAGCTTCTTGAGGGTTTCGTGACAGGCAGGAGCGCTTAGGCCCACCTTGCGGGCGATCTCCCGTCCGCTCCATTCGGCCCGGCTGCGCCAAAGAAACCTCAGGATTCGCGATTGGGCGCCCCCATGGAGGAGCGCCGGAAGCCCCGCGGTCGTATTGTTAGCCATACATTACAGTCGTTAGGCGTACCTAACGAGTATAGCAGGCGACCCGCCCCCCGTCAAGCCGAAGACGGCTTCCTGCGCGGAAGCCGTCCCGCACGCCTGGCGCTCCTTGCAGCCTTCACCAATCCGCTCACCTCCCTGAGCCAGGTCAGCGCAATCGGCGCCGAGCTCAAAAGCTGCGCCAAGACTTTAGGCGGCAGCCGCAGCATCATCGCCCGCCGCAAGGACTAATCGAAATTACTCGAACCTAGTGCGGATTTTGCAGGGGGGCCTGTCCAGGGGCGCCTTCCGAAAAACGGGGTCGCCTCCGAGAGCGCCCCTCCCTCCCTCAGACTCGCTGCATGTCGGAGCGGTCTTCCGGGAGGGTTTTCTCTAGGCATCCCCTGACCACCCCCTGCAAAATCCTTGAATGAGGAAGCATGAAAGGTTTTCGAATCGACAATTGCGATTCCCGAAAATTCATGCGTCATTAGACCTGTCTTTTTCTTGAAGTTTAAGACATTCATCAAACAACTTAGCAAAATCTTTGACTGTTATTTGCAGATTAAATCCTGCCCAGAATGCATTGTGAGCTTCATTCCAATATTGATCCGCCTGCTTGCCCGCTTTCTTGAAATGAGTGAGTATTGCCTTTGCCACATCTCTCCGTGACTGTTGATAAGCAACGCAGCCGGCGGCAAGTAGAATCCCAAAAACATTCTTCTGAATATATTCATTTGCCACGGTCGTCACGGGGAAGAATTCATCCAAACCAATGAGATAACTATCGATGGCTCCCGCTCTGCACTGCTCGTCTTGGATATTTAAAATTGCCCGGAAAGTTTTCACCAGTGCCGCAGAATAACTGCCCATCTCCTGTCTGGAAAGATAGGATTTTTTGTCTCCAAAAATGGCCTGGCATGTGACCCTGGGCAAGACGGACCACGTCTGCACATACCAATACGCCTGTTGCCCCATAACGTCTTCTTTGCTTTGTTGACTAAGCGCATCAAGCATGTCGGGCAAGCTATTTCTTAGCCTTCCAATTCCAGTTGACCATACATTCAACTCCAACTCATCTAAAAGGTATGCCAGTTCCTTGGTGATCTTAATAAATGATGGGACAACAATTAACGGCGCCAACTCAAACACCCCAAAAAGTAATCTCGAAATGACTTCCATGCACCTCTGCGGCTCGATCCCACTTTTACGGCGATGGTTAAAGACATGAACATACCCATACGTGGTCGCTAGAAGTTTTTTTATAAATTCATCGCTTGGCTTCTTTTTACCATCCTTTTTAGCCACCTTATAGCCGATATTCGAAAATTGAGCGGCGGCCTTCAAATTAATGTTCAAATTATTGTTCTGGAACACATGATCTAAGGCCGTCTCATATAGGGCAGCAAACTCAATAAAATGGTCCGCTTTTTCATTTTCATACAAATCCTGAACAAGTTTTGGAAAAATATAAGTAACACTTCTCTCGGTTTCAAATTGCTCGTAGAGATCATTCTGATACGAAAAAAACGTAGAGCGCTCAAGCAACCGCAGGGTAATTTTCTTGCCGCATTCACGAACTTCTGGGTTCTCCATTAGCATCAACTCCAAAATAGAAGACCCAATATCATTGAGAATGTTTTCAGCAATCGTTTCCATTTGTTGTTTGTAAGCACTTCGGGCCAAATTAAGCAAAAAAGTGGTCAATATGTCGGCCCTTTTTTCTCTAAATTCCTTTTTATTAATTATGTCTCGACAGAACACCTTTCTGATGGCTTTCGCGACCGCATAGGATGTGTTTTCATCTCTCGAGGCAAGCCCTGCGTGGAATACCTCTTCTAAATCCCGTGCAATCTCCCCAAATGTTCTACTCATCAGTTATATCCGCCTTCGCTGATAATTCTTCCGCCAAATCTTCAATAATATCCCTTCGCCCTAAATAACTTAGTAGAACCCACCCTAAATAGGCGAGCATAAGCAGGCTCAATGCAAACAAGAATACCCCCAGCAATGAGACGTAAAGGCAGGATTTTAGCGTCATGGCGAACAGATTGAAAACAAGAGTAAACCCAATAATCATTATTGAACAATAAAATTTTTTATCCCGAACAAGCCTTCTAAACAGAGGGCGAGGAAATTTTGAGGTTTCCGCAACTATGGCAAATATGGCAAAAAATCCCGCGAGCAATGCGGCAAGCGCCGAAATGCTCGTCTCCAGCATCGTTTCGTAGATATTTTCGTCCTTTGCCGATCTACGGAATAGATTTTTAATATCTTGATTTTGGGTTACGTGGACCGTATTGGAAGTCCGTGATACATCATCAGAGCTAATGGATCGTTTGGCAGTTTCCGCAACCTTAACCTC
>MGUX01000157.1:0-3442 GCA_001800185.1 Elusimicrobia bacterium RIFCSPLOWO2_12_FULL_59_9 | reverse complement strand
GCGAAGAAGGTAGCAATTGTTTTTATCGCATTATCTTTCTTTATCTCATAGGAACCGCTGGAATGTTCGCCGGCTCCCGCCGTAAAGATCACGCAAGATAATGCGATTAAAACAATTGCTACCTTCTTCGCAAATGCCCGCCCGTGTATCACATTAATCGTTCGCCAAAAAGCGGTGGCGGGTTTGGCCGGAAGGCAAGTTTCGGCGGGTTTCAAAGAAGCTCCCCCTTGAAAGCTTTGTCGAGGATGGATGGCAGGAGAGCATCGAGTTCCCGCCGAACAATATCCTGGTCCTGTCTTAGCCTTTCCGTCTGGGCCTTAACTGCGTGAAATTCTATAACACATCGTTTCTGTTGTATGAGGGGAGGCACTGGAACTTCAATCTGTTTTATGCGGCCAACGCTGAGACTTCTCAAGCCGCTTGTTGTTCTGCTACGAGTCCGTACTTCGTCCTGCCCAACGGGGCTATTAATAAACATGTTGAGAAATTCTGGATCCAACTGTTCCTTGTCTGCCCGTATCCGAATCACATGATTTTGATGTACACAATCCTTGATTTCTCCCCTGAATAACGCAGTGCGCCCAATTTGCTCCGCGCTACCATTCCCTTCAATAACAAGGACATCCCCCGCAAAGAGGCGCCAACGTTCCATTTCCTCGGGGCTAACTTCGAAGTAGCGTGGATCTGTAGTCAAGATTCGATTCCTCTGTACATGAGCTACAGTCAAATATCTTGTGGGATTGTCGCTAGGAATTCGGTGGGGACCTTTCTGAATGCCGCCCTGGACATCGGCCAGCTTTCCAATCGGATGTCTTGCTGCGTCTCCAAGACGGTCAAGAATCCGCTTGGCAACCGAATCTGGTAGAGAGAGCGTTTCATCGATCGCATGAATGCGCAACTTGCGCGCCTCATCGATTTTAGCGGCGAGTTGGTCGATTCGGGCTACGATTCGGCGCTGCTCTGGAAGCGGGGGCAGGGGGATCTCAAGCCTCAGAAAAAAATCTTCCTTGAAGCGATTGCGCGTTAATGGCGTACTGCCCGTGCAATCGGCGGCAACTCTTTTGAGGGTAGTTGGCAATCGGAACCAATAAAATAGGAAATTCAAATCAATCTTATTGGCATGGGAGATAAAGGCTGGGAATTCTCCAGAAACATAGCATCCATCTAACTCGGGGCTAACTACCCCAAAAGCGCCGCGCCATGCAAAAAGCCGGCTGTAAATGAAATCTCCTGCTGCAACGCGAAATAGTGTGGTTGCGGATATTTGAGAGCCCAAGACTGCTTCTCGCAAAAATGGACCCCGCCCCTCAAGCCGAATACCCAAAAGGCGATATCCTTTGGACGGGTCAACCTTTTCGGCTCTTGATACAGGCATCAGTACTTCGCCGAGCTTAAGCGTGGGCCAACTCTTATTCATGATGCGCTTTTGCCGTTAAAGCTTGTTTGATCTCCGTAATAATCTCAATAATCTGCTGTTCCTTCCTGAGAATATCGTCCGCCAACTGCTCGGGGGGCATGTGCTCGAAATCTTTTGCCGCGCTGGGGTTCTTGATGTCGAGGTTGGCGGAAATGAGGTTCCCCTCCTCGCCGTACTTTAGCGCGTCTTGGACCTTGACCTTCCAGGCACGATCGCTTTTCTTCCGGTTGTGCCACCATTCTAGGCACGGACCAAACTCCTCGAACTGGATGGGGCGGGTTTTGGTGTAGTTTTTCCGGTCTTGGGGCAGAGGATGCTCGTAGTACCATATGTCTTCCGTCGGCCCTGAGCGGTCGAAGAATAGAAGATTCGTGGGGATGCCGGTGTACGGAGCAAAAACGCCGTTTGGTAAGCGAACGATTGTATGGAGATTGAATTCTTTAAGAAGCTCCTCTTTGATGCGGGCGCAGACGCCGTCTCCAAAGAGGGCGCCGTTCGGGACAACCATGCCGCAACGGCCGCCCTCGCCTTTGCCGCCGCCTCCCGGCCGCCGGAGCTTGCGCATGATGAGCTGCAAAAAAAGTAGCGTGGTTTCGGAGGTCTGCTTGTCTTCGGGGAAATTGGAGCGGATTCCTTTTTCCTCTTCGCCGCCGAAGGGAGGGTTGGTCACAATCACATCCACCCGCTCTTTATTCCCGATTTCCCGCAAGGGACGCCCCAAGGCGTTTCCGGGGTCTATCTGCGGATATTCCATGCCGTGGAGGAGCAGGTTCATTTGGCAGAGAAGGTACGGCAGCGGTTTTGCTTCGATGCCGTAGAGGCTTTCGCGCTGAAGCTTTCTAAAATCGCCGGTCGTCTTGCATTGTTTTTTTATGTGCTCGAAGGCTTCGACGAGGAAGCCCCCGGTTCCGGCCGCGGGGTCCAGAACCATCTCGCCCAGTTGCGGATGGACGGCTTCCACGATGAAGCGCACGACCGCGCGCGGGGTGTAGAACTCGCCGGAATCGCCGGCCGAGTCGCGCATCTCCTTCAGGAGCGATTCGTAGAGGCGGCTCAGCACGTGGATTTCGTCGCTGGAGGTAAAATGGATTTGGTTGATTTTATTGACGACGTCGCGCAGGAGGTATCCGCTGATCATGCGGTTTAAAGTTCCCTTGAATACCGCCGCGATCACGTCCCGGCGGTCCCCGCCGTTCGTTCCCTGAAGACCTCTGAGATAGGCGAAGAGCCCTTGGCCGCGTTTTCCATCCGGGAGGATGGTTTCTTCGTTGTTGATGAAAGACATCAACTCATCGCCGGTGATGCCGTCTTCCTTCAACGCCCAGTCCCGCCAGCGATAGGGCGGCGCGATAGCGGGACGGTATTTCGCGCCTCCCACCTTGGCCTCGGTTTCGTGGACTTGTTCCATGTCGTCCAAGAACTTAAGGAACATAATCCAGGTCAGCATTGGAAGCCGGTCCAGGTCTCCGCTTAAGCCCTTGTCTTTGCGCATGATGTCGCGGGCAGATTTGACGACGGAGGCAAGCTGCTGGGTCGTGGTTTGGGGTTGAGAAATTGTTTTTGACCGGGACATGGGATTACTCCTTTGCGATTAGTGGCTGGATGCTTTTCCAATAATCTACGATCAGTTGGAACGCTTCCGGCATTTGCGTGATGGGAAAGCCGGTCTCTTCGGCCATGCGCTGATACGGTTTCTCCCATTGATTAGGAGGAAAATTTAAATCCGCCGGGATGGCATGGGTTTTGCGCCGCTTGAATGTGGCCTGAATGGCCGCAACCGCCCTGCCGGCTTTAAGTTCGCCTTTTCGAATCAGGAGGGCGAGGTCCAAAAGGTCTCTCGTTCTGGAGTTGATCGCGCCGGCCCTCGGCCGCGTGTAGGCATGAATTTTTTCCGCGAAATGTTGCTCCTTTGAAATCACGGCAATTTTAACGGCAGGGATTCCCGCAAAAGCCAATAAATCGTGCCCGGTGATCCACTCGGGCTCCTGGTCGGCGGGATCGCCAAGAGCCACGTCGAAATGGAAG
>MGUX01000156.1 GCA_001800185.1 Elusimicrobia bacterium RIFCSPLOWO2_12_FULL_59_9 | reverse complement strand
TTTTCTCTCCTGAAGCTCGTTTTTCTTCCACAAAGCCACCTCGTCTTTAGGAAAATCGGCGTCCACGAGGGTTTCGACCATCTGCCGGAAAAAGGGCAGAGCCGACTCGGACAAGACCGAGCCGGAAAGAAGCGCCCGGTCGGCGCCGACGTCGACGGAGAGGGAAGCTCCCATGTCGGCCAAATGCTCGGCGATCTCCTTGGCCGATTTGTTCCGGCTTCCCTGCAGCACCAATTCTGCGGCGGCCTCAGGAAATCCGGGCAGGGACTCCGGGCTAAATCCCAATCCGGCCGGGACCGCCAAGAGGGCGTGCACCAAGGGGAGCCGGTGGTCTTCGACGCATAAGACTTCCAGCCCGTTGGCGAGACGGAATTCCCGCATGCCCGGAAATTGAAGCGCGCGCGGCGATGCGGCGCGCACCGGGACCCCCGGCAGCGCGGCGGGGGACTCCGCGGGACGGGCGCTTTGGACGGCGCCGTTATGGCCCGGCGCTTGCGCGCCGCCGGCGCGGCCCGGCTTCCGGGAGGGGATCACGTCGACGACCACCCGGCGGGCGGTTTTTAGGTATTTTTGAGCCGCTCGCCGGACCGCCTCCGGCCGCACCGAGACCAAGCGCTTGATATCTTCGTTGATGAGTTCCGGGCGGCCGAAAATCGCCGTATAGACTCCCAGCAGCCTGGCCCTGTCCATCGCCGATTGGGCCTGGTGCACGAGCTGAGAGCGGATTGAAGTTTGGACCCTGCGCCATTCCTTGAGGCTTATCCCCCGGCTTCGAATGCGCTCCAGAACATTCTCCATTTCCCGCAGCACGCCGTCCTTGCCGTCGCGCTCCGGGTAAATGATATAGAGTCCGAAAAGTCCGGGCGATTTATAATCCAGGACCGTGGAATAAGGGAAACCCAACTGGCCGGCCAGGGAAATCGCGACCTGTTTTTCTTTCACCAAGCTCTGGTGCAGAGGACTTTCCTCGCCGCTGAACAAAAGCTCTCCCAAAAAACTCAGCGCCCAGAAATCCGGGCTGCGGCGGTCGGGGCAGGGCCAGCCGACCACGAGGGCCGGCAGTTTGGCATGGTGATCTTCGACTTGGGCGCGTTTCTCCCGGGAGGGGGAAGCCTCCTGGAGCTTGGGCGCCGCCGGCAGCTTCCTGCCGGCGATGGAGGAGAAATGCCGCTGGACCAGGCGCTTTATTTCCGGGAAGCGCACGTCGCCGGCGACGGTCAAAACGGCGTTGTTGGGGAGATAATGGGTGTTGAAAAACTCGACCACCTCGCTGAAGCGGGCCCGGCCCACGTCCTCCAGCGAGCCCCCGACGCTGTGCTGGTTGGGCCACTTTCGAAACGCGGCCGTGTTCAGCGTCTCCGTGATGGCCCGGACGTAAGGCTGGTTGTAATACCGCAGCCGCAACTCCTCCTGCACGACCTTCTTCTCATTTTCCACCTTCTCGGGGGTGACGATCAGCGAGCGCATTCGATCCGCTTCCATCCAAAGCCCCAATTCAACCTGGTGGCTCGGCAGGAACGAGTAGTAGTGCGTGTAATCCCGTTCGGTGAAGGCGTTGTCCACGCCGCCGTGGGCCTGGATCAAGCGCGAAAACAGGCCGCGCGGGACGTTTTCAGAACCCTGGAACATGAGATGCTCGAACAGATGCGCGAAACCGGAGCGGCCCTTCTTTTCATGCCGGGAGCCGACGCGGTAGGTGACCGCGATGGCGACGACGGGAACGGTATGCTCCTCTGAAACGACCACCGTCAGGCCGTTGGAAAGGGTGACCGATTTGGAAGAAAGCCGGGGTATTTTCATGGTTGCGCTCCGCCCGAAAATGTTGACGCGTTGGAGTAATGTACCAATTTTGACGCGCCAATGCACAATTTCAACAAAAAATGGTAAAATACGACCGGCTGAGGAGCCCGTCCGAGTAATGGGTTCACAGGCGAAACTTTGGATTCCGAGACGAGGCAAGGAGCGAGGAGCGCGCATAATGACCGAATTATGCAAGCGACGAGCGACGCAGCCGCAGGCCGGAAGCCGAAGTTGCAGGCCGGAAGATATTACTCGGACGGTCTCCTGAGATGGCGAAAATTGCTGTCGGATCCGACCACGCGGGTTTTGAGCTCAAAAAGGCTCTGTTGAACTTTCTGGCCCGCAGCGGCCATGAGCCGGCGGATCTGGGCGCCCGCAACCGCAGGCCGGTCGATTACCCCGACTTGGCTGAGGCCGTCTCCAAAGCCGTGCGCTCCGGGCAAAGCCGGTTCGGAATTTTGGTGTGCGGCAGCGGGGTGGGCATATGCATCGCCGCCAATAAAATGCCCGGCATCCGGGCGGCGCTGTGCCATGACAGCTATTCGGCCGCCCAAAGCCGCGCGCATGACGACGCCAACGTTTTATGCCTGGGTTCGCGCGTCATCGGCCCGGATCTGGCGCTGGACTTGGTCCGCATCTGGCTTAAAACCGGATTTTCCGGGGAAGCGCGCCATCGCAGGCGCATAAAAAAAATCGCCCTGCTTGAAAAAAAGAGGGGAAACCTCCATTCATGAAGACCACGCTTGAAAAAACCTCCGTGAAGCAATACGAAATTTTGGTGGGCGGTGAGTGGGAAAAATCCGGCCGCACTCTGGAAGTGATCAACCCCTTTGACGGCCGGCCGGCGGCGCTCACCTACGCGGCCGACGCCGCGCAGTTGGAAAGAGCGGTCAAAAAACTGCAGGACTCTTTCGCGCTGACGCGGCGGCTGCCGAGCTACGAGCGCAGCCGGATTTTAAGCCGCATCGCCGTCTCCGTGGAGGCGCATCGGGACGACTTGGCCGCGACGATCGCCGTGGAGGCGGGAAAACCGCTCAAAGACTCCGCGCGCGAGGTCGAACGGGCCGTATTGACCCTGCAAACCGCTGCCGAGGAGGCTAAGCGCATTCCCGGCGAGGTGATGTCTCTGGACCTTGCCGCCGGCGCGGAGGAGAGGTTCGGCATCGTGCGCCGCTACCCGATCGGACCCGTGTTGGCCATCACGCCGTTTAATTTTCCGTTGAACTTGGCCGTCCACAAATTGGCCCCCGCCATCGCCGTGGGAAACCCGATCCTGGTCAAACCGGCCTCCAAAACGCCGGTCGTCATGTTGAAGCTGGCGCGCCTCGTTCTGGAGGCCGGTTGGCCCAAGGAGGCTTTGAGCGTTTTTCCTCTGGCGGCCTCCTCCTATGACCGTTTGGTGGCCGATGAGCGTTTCAAGCTCCTGACTTTCACCGGCTCGCAGGATGTCGGCTGGCAAATCAAGGCCAAGGCGGGCAAAAAGAAGGTGGTGTTGGAACTCGGCGGAAACGCCAGCGCCATCATCGATGAAGGGGCTTCCGCCGCTTTCGCCGCCAAGCGCGTCGCCGCCGGCGCCTTCGCTCTGGCGGGGCAAAGCTGCATTTCGGTGCAGCGCGTCTACGTTCACGAGTCCCTCAAAAATTCGTTCACTCAGGAACTCCTCAATCTGGTCCAAGGACTGAAAGTGGGCGACCCCATGGACCCCGCCGTGGACGTCGGCCCGATGATCGACGCCGCCTCCGCGCAAAAGACCAAAGCCTGGCTGGAAGAAGCCGTCAAGGAAGGGGCCAAGATTCTCTGTGGCGGCGGCGTAAACGGCACCATCATGCAGCCGACCGTCCTGGCCTCCGTCAACCCTTTGAGCAAGGTCTGCGCCGAGGAAGCCTTCGCGCCGCTGGTTTGCCTGTTTCCGTTCAACGACTTTGAGGATGCCCTGCGCCAGGCCAACGATTCCCGCTTCGGGCTCCAAGCGGGGGTTTTCACGCCGAGCCTGGAGCATGCCTTGGCCGCTTTTGAGCGCTTGGAGGTCGGAGGCGTCATGATCAACGAGGTTCCGACGTGGCGCATGGACCCCATGCCTTACGGCGGCGTCAAAGACTCCGGCCTCGGCCGGGAAGGCGTCAAATATTCCATCGAGTGCATGTCGGAGCCGAAGCTGATGGTGCTCAACCGGCGATGCCCATGAAAAACATAATCGATAAAAATCCCAGGGCCTTTTGGGGCGCCTGTCTGGCGGCGGACCTGGCGGTGTTTTGCGTGTGCGGCTTCGCGCTTTACTCGAAGCTCACCGCCACGGAGCCGCAGATTTCCAAGGCTCCGGTAAGAAGCGCTGCGCCCGTCGCCGCCGCGCCTCAGGCGCCAGCGCCCACACCCGCCCCCGCGCCGGCCGAAACCAAACCCGCCCCGGAACCCGTCCCCGCGGCGCAGCCGCCCAAAGTCGCGAAAGCCAAGCTTCAACCCGGCCCTCCGATTCAATATATGCCTCCCGCGGAAGCCGAGCCCGAGCCCCCCGCGGCGGCCAGGCCGGCGGCGGAACAAAGGTCAAGCCCGCGCCCGAAGAGCCGAAAAATCACCATCGAATATCACAATCCCCGCGCAAAAAATGTGATGCTCAAAGGCAGCTTCAGCCGCTGGAAACCGATCGAAATGGAACACGAAGGGAAGGGACTTTTCAAAACGACGCTGCACCTGATGCCCGACCCGATGCCCTACCAATATCAATTCGTCGTTGACGGCAGGTCCGTGCCCGACCCGCTCAACCCCATGGAGCAAAAGGGCAAATCTTTACTGCATATCCGGTGATTTGTTAGAATGCAACGTCCAACACGGAGGCCGAACTGAAATTTATGAATACTCAATCCAACGCAAAATTGACCCTTGCCCTGATTTTTCTGGCCGCGGCGAGCCGCCTTCTGCCGCATCCGCCCAACGTCACTCCCCTGGCCGCCATGGCCCTGCTGGGAGGAAGTTATCTCAGCCGCAAGCAGGCTTATCTGTTTCCTCTCTTAGCCTTGATTTTGAGCGACCTCGTTCTGGGGTTTCATTCGACGCTGCCCTTCGTCTATATCGGCTTCGCCGCGACCGTCGCCCTCGGCATCCGGATTAAATCGGACAAGGGCTTCGCCAACCTCGCCTTGGCATCTTTCGCCGCCTCCATCGTCTTTTTCGCGCTGACCAACTTCGGGGTTTGGGCGATGCCAAACGGCCTATATCCCAAGACGCTGGGCGGTTTGCTCTCCGCCTTCGCGGCCGCGATCCCATTTTACCGGAACTCCCTTCTCGGAGACCTCAGCTTCACTCTCGCGCTTTTCGGCATCGAGGAAGCCTGCCTGCGCTACCAAGTCAAAAAGACGCTCAAGACAGCCGCAATTTCGTAAAAGCCAATTTCGGGCCGTTGAGCCGCTCCACGCCGTGCCGGGGGAGCGGCTTTGCCGCGCCTGGGGACCCGGCAAGATTCCTAGAAAGGTGGGGGGATTACGAATGGGTTACGGCAGAGAGGCTTCCAAACGCCCCTCTTGCAGGGTGAAAACTTCCTCGCTGACGCTGTCGGGGCCGGCGGTGACGAGCAGGTAGTGGGATATCTTTTTTCCGGGTATGCCGGGAAAACGGTAAAGCGGGGAGCCTCCGCCGCCGGACAAAACATAGGAGACGCCGCGAACCTCGGCGAAAGCAAGCGCGTGAATGTGCCCCATATAGACGCGATCGACGCCGCGGGCTTCCACGATTTCGGCGAAACGATCGGCGCCCTCCTCGACGTAGGTCTGAAAATATTTCCGGTCGCCGCCGGCAGGCGCCGGCTCCGTTTCTTGCGCCTGAAGCGCCGCTCCCTCGGATGAGACCAGCCTGTCCTTGAGATAATACGGCGGGATATGCATGAAAACGATTTTGCGCAGGGAAGTGTCCAAGACGGCGTCGAGCCATTCCAGTTG
>MGUX01000155.1 GCA_001800185.1 Elusimicrobia bacterium RIFCSPLOWO2_12_FULL_59_9 | reverse complement strand
AGTTCCAAGGCGGGCGGGACGTATTGGCCGCAAAGGCCTTTCTTGCCGAACTTGGGATCGTCGATGTCTTTTCCGTGGCAATGGGGAAATCCGAAATGCAGGCCTTTGTCCGGAGCGCAGTTGAGCTCGTCGGGCGGCAGGCCTTTTCCCAGCCAGTCCCGGCAGTTGTCGGTGAACCACAGCGCGCCGGTTTCCGGCTGCCAGTCGAAGCCGGCCGCGTTGCGTATGCCGGAGGCGAAAACTTCCAGCCCGGAGCCGTCGGGGCGCATGCGCAGCAGGCCGGCGAAGCGCGGGTCTTTTTTCTTGCAGGCGTTGCAGGGAGCTCCGACGGGAACGTAGAGCAGGCCGTCGGGGCCGAAGCGGATGAGCTTGGCGCCATGGTATCGGCTTTTCGGGAAGGCGGCGTTGACGACGACCGGATTCGGGGGTTTTTTGAGGCGCTTTTCGATGCCGTCGAAGCGCAGGACGCGGTGGACCTCGGCGACGTACAGGGCACCCTCCCGGAAGGCCACGCCGTTGGGCATGAAGAGCTTGCGCGCCACGGTCACAACCTGGTCGGCGACGTTGTCCTTGTCTTGGTCCACGACCGCGTAGACGTTCCCTTGCTCGCGCGTTCCGATAAAAAGGGTGCCATCCGGACTCAAGGCCATCGTGCGCGCGCCCGGAACGTCCTTGGCGTAAAGTCGGATTTTAAATCCCGGAGGAAGCTGGATGGAGTCCAGGGGCAAAGGCTTTGCGGCGGCGCCCAAAGGACCGGCGAGAAAGACAAGAAAGCCTAGGATCGTCGCCAATGCCCGCATACGTTCAGCTTGCCGCCTCCGATGGGGCCTCAACGGGCGGCGCGCCGCCGCGGGCGGAAAGAAACGGCATGAGCAGGATTTTCTTCAGGGTCACGTCTTCCCGCCGCGGAAACTCGGGCAGGCCGATGACGAGTTTTACCTGATCGATGCCTTCCACGTTGTAGGTTCTCATCCAACGGTCCCAAAAAGAGAAGACGGTGGAATAATTGGAATTGGTGTGGCTCCTGACCTGGGAGTGGTGCACCCGGTGCATGTCGGGAGTGACGAAAAGGCGCCTTAGGCGCGCGTCCCAAAGACCGGGCAGCTTGAGGTTGGAGTGCTGTATTTGGGCGAAGGCGAGAAGGCCGGCCTCGAAAATAACGACGGCTTCGACGCTCGGGCCCCAAAGCGTCAGCATGGCCGTTCGAAATACGGTCGAGAGCAGAATCTCAAGAAGATGGAAGCGGCTGGCGCTGGTCACGTCGAGGTCGAGGTCGGAATGGTGGACTTGATGCAGGCGCCATAGGGCGGGAACCTCGTGGTAGGCCCGGTGCCAAAGGTAGGTGATGAAATCAAAGAACAAAAAGCTCAGCAGGACGTTGGTCCGGGGACCGCACCCGGTCAGGTTCAAGAGGCCGACGCCGTTTTCCCGAAGCCAGACGACATAGGCCACGATGAGGCCGCTCAAAAACACGTTCACGATGAGGCCGTTGGAGAGGGTCAAAAACAGGTTGCGCGCCCAGCGGGCCGGCCGCCGGTCGGCGGAGGCCTTGAAGGGCCTGCATTGCTCCATGGCCCATAGAGAGGCCAGGCCGCCGAAGGCCAGGAGGTTTCTGGGCGAGGCGATAGAAAAAATGTGATGCATGCGGGCGCCGGAATCAAACCGAGGCCGGGCGGCTTTCTAAGAAAGCTTTCAGGGCCTGCTTGCCGCCGCTCAAAAAGGGTTCCCCGTCGCCGACCAGCAAAGTCTCGAAGTCCAAAGCCGGCAGCTTTTTGATTTCCTCCAGAACCGCGGCCCGCCCCAAGTGCTTCTTGACCAAGCCGATCGAGCCGGCGGGATGGCCGGTCACCGCGTCCCCCACGATGAGAATTTTTCTCTCTTTCCACAGAAAGGCGCACTCGCCCGGCGATTTGAGCGCGCGGAAGCGGATCGTTTCCAGCTCGCCCCATAGGAGGGCGCCGTCCTGAAAGGTCCGCTCCGGGGGCGCGCTCAGAAGGGGGGCGTCGGCCTCGTGAATCCACACGGGGATTTTATACCGCTGCCGGAGCTCGTCCGACGCCCGCTCATGGTCCTTGTTGGTCAGGAGAATATTGCCGGGCCTGCCTAAATTTTCAATCTCGCGCCAGGTTTCCTCGCCGGCGTAAGCCGGATCGACGAGAACGAGGCCGTCCCTTAGACCGAGGCAGAAGCCGTTGAAATTCATCCGCTTTTCATCGCTGAACCACTTCCAGCGCCAGAGTCCTTCCGTCACTTGCGTCAAAGCGTTCATCCGCGAGACCTCCTGAAAGTTAAAATGGAGCGGCAATGATTATTACAGCACTTCGGGCGCGCGCGCATCAATATGGCTGCCGCAAACATGTTATTATATAGCTGATATGGCTGAACCCAAATTTTTCGCCGACTGCATGCTGGGCAAGTTGGCGAAATGGCTGGCGCTCATGGGCTACGACTCGCGCTTTGCCGGGGCCGGCGAGCGCGGAGACTTGGAGCTTGTGGGCGAGGCGAAGAAAGAGGGGCGGATTTTTCTCACCCGCGACGGCAAAATCCCCGACGTCCGCGGCGTGCGAAAAATCGTCATTAAAGAGAAGCGTCTTGAGGAGCAGCTCCGCCGCGTGCTGCGGGAGCTCGGGCTAAAACCCGACCGCCGCCGGTTTTTCACCCGTTGCGCCGCCTGCAACGCCGTTCTTGAGCCGGCGCCCCGCGAAGAAGCCTTGAAGGCCGTGCCCCCGCGCGTGCGGGAGCATGCCGTTGAATTTTTCCGCTGTCCCGCTTGCGCCCGCCTGTATTGGTCCGGAACGCACGTTGAAAACACGCTCAAAAAGATGGAACAGATGGGATTTTGAAGCCGGGGCGCCCCGGGGATCAAAAAAACCCGTCCAGGAAATTCTCGATGATCTCCGGCAAAGCCTCGGCGTAGCCGCCTTCCAAAACGGCAAAACGATTTAGGTTTGTTTCAGCCAGCATTCGCCCGATTTTGCGGTACGATTTAATATCCAGCTTGAGAGCGGCGATGGGGCACTCTTTGAACGTGTCGAAACCCGCCGAAACCGCGAGAATATCCGGCTTGAAATCCAGCAGCGAGCGGAGGGCCGGCTCCAGCTTTCGAAGATAGTCGTCTTCCGCCGTGCCGGGTGGCAGCGGAATGTTGACGCAATTATCAACGCTCTCAAGGCCGGCGCCCGGATAGAGGGGCGACTGGTGAAGCGAGCAGAACCTAAACGGCTCTCGGCCCAGGAGGATTTCCTCAGTGCCGTCGCCGTGGTGAACGTCAATATCCAAAACGGCGAGGCGGGAGCATTTTCCTCCCTGCAGGGCTTTCAAGCAGGCGACGGCCAGATTGTTGAAGTAGCAAAAACCGGCGATCCGGTTTTTGCCGGCATGATGTCCGGGCGGCCGCATCAGAGAGAAGGCCGGCTCGCCCTTTTGGGCCGAATCGGCCGCCGAGAGGGCGCCGGAGAGGCTGGTGAGGGCGATGCGGTAGATGTCCGGATGCGGCGGCGTGTCCGCGTCGAAATAGCCTCCGGTTTTGACCGCCGTCACATGCTCCTCGGCGTGCGCCAGGCGCAGGTCCGCTTCGGTCGCCGCCGCCGCGGGCGGCTCGATTTTGTGCCCGGCGGCTTTCAGGCGCTCGGCGCTTCGGGAAACGCGCCAAGGGGCTTCGGGATGTCCGGGCGCCTGGTAGCCGGTCACCGCCGGATCGGAGAAGATGCGGGACATATGGAAATTTTACCAGATAAGGCGGCGGGTTGGGCCGTTTTATGAAAAAACGATTCATGCTTTGCCTGATTTTATGGGCCCTTTTGCGCGCGGGAGTTCGGGCGGCGCCTTTAGATGAGGCTCGGCAGTTGATGCGATCGGGCCGGACCGGCCAGGCCATCGAGCTTCTGGAAAATACGTTGACGAACTTTCCCGAGGACGTTGACGCGCGCTGCGCCCTGGCGCAGGCTCTGGCGTGGGAACGGCGCTACGGCCCAGCGGAGGAGCAGTATGCCGCGGCGCTTTCCCAAAAGCCCGATTACCGGGACGCCTTACTCGGCTTGGCGCAGCTCAAAAGGTTCCAGGGGCGCTATGACGACGCGCTGAAACTGGCGCAGCGCGCGGCAGCTCTTTACGCCGGCGACGCCGAGAGTTTGGAGGAAAAGGAGCGGATTTTATTCGCGCTCGATGATCTGCGATGGAACCGCCCGCGCCGCTACGCCTTCCATGCGGAAACACTTCACGAAAACTACAATTTTGCTCCCAACGGAGAAGCTGTTCATTTTTCTTTTCGCGACCGCGCTTTGCGCGGTTGGGATGCGGGTTTGCAATTAGGGCGCGAACGCCGCTTTCAGACCGACGACACCTCGCTCGCCCTGAGCGGCGCGCGGAAGTTTTCCTGGAGACGGGCCCACGCCGGATGGACATTGGGCGCCGCCGGCCGGGGTGTTCTTTTACCCCGCTGGCATGCGATGCTGCAGGGCGGACTCGCCTTGAAGCCGCCTTTTTCCGCCGAGGGGAGCGCATCCTTTCGCCGCTACAGGGAGGCGGATGTTTACGCTTTGAATTTCGCGGCTTTCCTGTACGGGAAGGACGCGACGCTGAGCTGCGCCTATTCTCCGTCCCAAACTTTTTTTAGGGCGGGCGGCAAAAGCGGCGTTTTATCCTCGGTCCGCGCCAAGGCGGTTTGGTCGGGCTGGCGTTTTGCTCAGCCCTGGCTGTCGTACGCGCGGGCGGAGGAAGCTTTTGAGGCCGGCCTGAGCGGCGCCGGCAGCTTCAAGGCCGCCCACTACGGCGCGGGAGCGAGCTGGCGCTTTTGGCCGGCGTGGCTGATTGAAACGTATTATTTGCTGGAAGACCGGAATCAAAGCGGCCGGCGCGTCGAACGGGTCGGGCTGGGAGCCTCCTGCCTCTGGGGAGGGTAGGGATATTTAATGGATCCCCTGGCGCTCCATGACGCCCCAAGCTTTGCGTCCCCGCATCCAGTCCCATAGACCCTGGGCGCGGACGATCGCCATAAATTGGCGATAGCCCAAATTTTCCAGCACGGCAGCCAGCATGAGCCGGAGCAAATCCCGGATGCCGGGGTAGCGGCGGAAGGCCAGTTCCTCCAAAAGCAGCGCCAACAACGACAGGATCAGGCCGAAACCGACGGCGAGCAGCAAGAAGGCGAAAAAGGCTTTCCATTCGATCGCCCCCTGGAAGATTCCGAATATAAAAGTCGCGTAGCCGAATAATTCCACCAGCGGGCTCAGAAGCTCGATGCCGAAGAAATAAGGCATGGCGATCAACCCGACGCTGCCGTAGCGCGGGTTTCCCAGCATCTGCCAGTGCAGGGACAGGCTTTCCGCAAGCCCCCGCTGCCAGCGATTTCTTTGGCGGCTGAGTATTTTGAGGTTTTCGGGCACCTCGGTCCAGCACACGGGGTCCGGAATAAAGGCCACGCCGCAAGGCCGTTTGCTTTTGCGCAGGCGGTGGTGCAGGCGGACGACGAGTTCCATGTCCTCGCCGACGACGTCTTTCCGGTAGCCGCCGACCTCGATGACCGGCTCCTTTTTGAAGAGGCCGAAAGCGCCGGAAACCACCAGAAGGCAATTAAACATGCTCAGTCCCATGCGGCCCGTCAGGAAGGCCCGGAAATATTCAAGAATTTGAAAGTTGACCAGCCATTTTCCGGAGGTTCGGACCGCCAGCGCCTCGCCGGCGTTGAAGTCGCAGCCGTTGGCGACGCGGATGAGCCCGCCGGTGGCCACCATCTGGGTGTAGGCTTCCATAAAAGGATGGACGACGCGCAGAAGGGCTTGGCGCTCCAGGAGGGAATCGGAATCGATGCTGCAAATCAGGGGATAGGCGCTGATGTTGATGCCGGCGTTCAAGGAGTCCGCCTTGCCGCCGTTTTCTTTGTCCACAACCAATAGGTTTTTGAAGATGGGGGAGCGGTAAATGCCCCTTATCGGCTGGGTGGGAATTTGGGGGTTGTAGTTGCGCCGCGTCTTTTGAAGCTTGAATTCCTCAATGAGAATTTCCAGCGTGCGGTCCTTGGAGCCGTCGTTGATGACGACGACCTCAAAAAGGCCGTAGGTCAAATTCAACAGGGAATGCACGCTCGCCGCGACGCTTTTTTCTTCGTTGAAAGCCGGAGCCAAAATGGAGACGGGCGGGGTGATCTTGGCCTTCATGATTTCGTTGGCCGTGGCGAACTGCGAGCGCAGTTGATGCTGGAGGAGGCCGATGAAGGACAGGATGAATAGAAAGACGTAGCACAGGCTGACCAAGAGAAAGTAGGCCAGAATGGCCAGGCTAAGAAACTGAAGGCAAAGAGCCAATTTCATCGAGCCATTGCTCCGCCATATCCCGGGCCGGGGAGGGGGAGCTTTTCCGGTACGCTTCCAGAAGCATTTTTTCCCCCTCGGGTTTGATTTTGGTCAAGGCCTCGCCGGCATTGCGGCGCACCCACCATTTCGGGTCTTCCAAAGCGCGGCGCAGCATTTTTGCCGCTCGCGGCGCGCCGATTTCGCCAAGACCCCGGGCGGCTTGGGCGCGCACCTCCCAATGCATATCCTTTAGACCCCTGGCGAGCGCCGGGACTGCCGAGGGGTGGGCGATGGTGCCCAAGGCTTTATAGGCCGCGACGCGAACCTCTTTGTGCTCTTTGGGCTCCGTTCTTGAAAGGATGGCGGGCAGCGAACGGGGGTCCTTCAATTCTCCCAACAGATGAATCACCAAAAGGCGGATCCGGTAATCCGGGTGCGCAAGACATTCCATGAGCGGCCGCACGGCCTTCTCTCCCAACTCAAAAACCGTGGATGAAAGGCGCATGCCGGCGATTCTGGAAGAGCCGACCAAGGCTTCTAAAATCCGTTCGATGCTGTCGGCATCCCCTATCCGCCCCAGCGCCCAGGCCGACATGAGACGGACCGGGACGGAGGAGTCCCCAAGGTTTTCCAGCAAGCGCGCTTTGGCCCGCCGGGCCTTCATCTGGCCCAGGCACCTGGCGCCCTCGGCGCGAACCCACCAGAACCAACTGCGCAGCCGCTTTTGATCGGCTTCGATGAATCCAAGCGACTCATAGGCGTCGGCGATGCGCTGAAGGCTCCGGCCTGTATGCCCGAAGCTGCGGTAGATGATTAAATACTGCAGGATGCTCCGTCGCGGCCAGCGGAGCCGGCGAAACGCTTTGGGCGGAGGTTGGGACCGCTTCGCGAGGCAGTCTTCAAAAGCGGGCTTCATCCACAGCAGCGAACGGCGCGTGATTTCCTCCCAAGCGAAGAGGGCTAATTTCAAGGCGATGAGCGCCGCGACCAGGGAGCTGGTCAGCCATATTAGAATAAAGGAGGCGTTGACGAGCGCGTTGAGCGCGCTGGCGAGGAACAACGATATCATGAAAAAATGAGCCGGTTCATGGGAAACGGGATGGTCCTTGGGGCCGGTTAAACAACAACTGAGTCAATGTGGCCGGAGGCTTTCGCGGGAAGCGCGGCGGCGCGCGGCGAGGGGGAGGATTGCGCAATCAAAGAAGGATTGCCGCCGGCCTGCAATTCCTTGAGGGTGTCGAGATAGGGGTTGTCGGGAGAAAGACCGGCTTGGGCGAGCCTTCTGCGGCGGATCCAGTATTCCAGCAGGGAATGGGCCCGCACGTGCAGGATGCGGCGGCGGAACATCATGGAAAGATCGCAAAGAT
This sequence comes from Elusimicrobia bacterium RIFCSPLOWO2_12_FULL_59_9, assembly GCA_001800185.1. GTDB lineage: Bacteria > Elusimicrobiota > Elusimicrobia > O2-12-FULL-59-9 > O2-12-FULL-59-9 > O2-12-FULL-59-9. The sequence continues at coordinate 15,805 of MGUX01000155.1, read as the reverse complement.
AATGGAAAATCATGCCGGCCCATATCGCCTGCAGCCACAGGCTGCCCGACCACAAGGCCAAAAGGAGGATAAGGATGAAGGCTTCGGTGGTGTGCAGGACGTTTAAAACCAGGAAGTCTTTTCGATGATGATGGCAGGTCAGGCGCAGGTGAAACAGGTAGGCTTTCCGGAGGCTCCAACTCTTTCCGCCGTTGTAGTACAGGAAATCCAGGTAGTGGTCCACGTCGATGAAAACCGACGCCAAACCGAAAAGCGCGCTTGCCGGCCACCCCAGGCTGGGCGCAAGCGCCGCCGTGGCCGCTCCGCCGATAAGCGCATGTGTCGCGGGCCGCATAGGGCTATTATGCCAAATCCGGCCTCCGCAGACAAACCGAGCCATAGCTGAATAATGTATAATCAGCCTTCCAGGGAAAGCGACAACCGATGAAAATTTTGATCGTTGACGACGACGAAATCAGCCAGAAAGTGGTCAAGCGGGTGCTGGAAAGGCTCGATTACGAGGACATCCTGGCCAGCGACGGGAAACAGGCGTGGGAGGTGTTTGACGCCGAGCCGGTCCCGGTCGTCATCAGCGATTGGGTCATGCCGGACATGAGCGGCTTGGCGCTTTGCCAGAAAATCCGCAAGAGGCCCCAAACGGACTACACCTATTTTATTCTTTTGACCGGCACGTTGACGGGAAAATACAGTTATATGGAGGCGATGGAGGCCGGGGTGGACGACTTTCTGACAAAACCCTTGGACCCCGTCGTCTTGCACGGGCGCTTGCGCGTCGCCGAGAGAATTTTGAGCCTGATGCGGCAGGTCAAGCAGCTCGAAGGGCTTTTGGACGTATGCGCCTACTGCAAACGCATCCGCCATAAAGGCGAGACTTACGAGGACATGGAAGCCTACATCCGGAAAAGCACGCTGGCCGATTTCTCACACACGATTTGCCCCGATTGCGCCAAGAAGCACTTCCCCGAAGTGAACCTCCCCTGATAGGCGGCGCTCACACGGAAAACAGCGTCGGCTCGGCCTGGGCCGTCGTTTCCAGGCTCTTGAGGACTTCCTGGCCGTACTTGCCCGGCATAAAAATATCCACCAGCATCATGTGAGGATGCTTTTCCTTAATGATCTCCATCGCTTCCTTTCCGTTGGAGGCGATGAGCACCTCGTATTTGCTGTCGTCGAAGAGGCGGCGGAGCAGCCGCTGGACCACCGGTTCGTCATCCACGATAAGCAGTTTCTTTTTCATCTTCGCGTCCCCCTATCCCTGGCAAGTTTTTACGAGGTTTAAAATCTTCACCTCGGTCTGCATGAGCTTGTTGTGCTCCGACGGCGTCAGGCGCGGAGCGTCGCCCCGGTTGTACCACGCGGTCAAAAGATCGTAGAACCAAACGCGGATCCTTTGATTGAGGATTTTGGCGCCTGGGTCCAAGGTCAACTGGATATAGGAAAAATCAGGCTCGCGGACCTTGAGGGCCCAGTACCGGGCTTTGAGGTCCAGGATGGAGATGACCAGCGAGTCGATGATGTCGCCGGCACGATCGCAGGCTTCCGGCTTTGCGCCCGCTTGCGCCGGCAGCGGCTCGGCGCTTGCCTGGAAGGGAGCGTCAAACCATTCGTTTTCAAACTCCGCCTGCAAGGCGAAGAGCACCTTTCCGGTGCCGACCTCGATCAAGCGGGCATGCACCTCCAATTGATCTCCCAGCGGGGAGACCGAACCGGTGATGATGGCTTCCACGGGAAGCAGGCGGCCCACCTGCCGGAACTCATCGACGTCAACGGCCCCGGTCTGCATCAGCCGCTGCTCGCGCATCACCTTGTCCAGGAGCTCGCGCTCCACCACCCGCACCCTTCCCAAACGCACCATCTGGGTGATCAGGCGCTCCGACACGCTGGAGCCGTCTTGAAACTCCGAATTGTCCGTGGAATTGAAGGGGAGCACGGCGACCTGGCTGACATGGTGGCTCAAGGCCGCCTGGGTGAGCTCGGCGGCCAAGTTCGTGTAGCTTTTCGAGGCCGAGGCGCTTGCGGCCAGAGTCCACGCCAGAGCCGAGGCCGCCAGAAAAATCCGCGCCGCGGGGGCGGGGGCCGCCTTGGTCGCGCGTCCCCAGCGGGAAATTTTGCGCGGCACGCCGGCGCCCATGCGGCCGCTTCGGCCGGAGAGATTGTAGATGAACCGGACCCAACCGCCCCTGCTTTTTCTCAGCGCCCTCTGCGTCATACCGATAGCATAGGGCGCGGAGCTTTTGAAAAGCTTAAGGGGCGCCTAATAATTGCTTAACTTTCGAACCAAGGCGGGGAACTATTCTTCGAATTTGTAGCCGTGGCCGGTCATGCTGACGATGTGCTTGGCGACCGCGGGGCCCAATTTTTTCCGAAGGCGGGAGATATGCACTTCCACGGTTCCAGGGTCGTTGTAGTCGGCGGGGTCGTAGCCCCAGACCGTCTCCAAGAGGTAAGCTATCCTTAATACCCGGCCGGATTTGCCGATGAGGGTGGCCAGAAGGTCGAATTCTTTGCGTGTCAACGCGACCGACTTTCCCTTGACCTTGACGGTCCTGCCGGTCGGGTCCAGCTCGATGCCGCACTTTTTGAGCTTGTCTTCCATTTGGGACGGGGTCTCGTAGCGCTTTAAAACCACGTGGATCTTGGCCAGGAGGATGGGCAGGGAAAAGGGCTTCAGGATATAGTCGTCGGCGCCGCCCTCAAGGCCGGATAAAATGTCCTTTTCCTGAATTTTGGCCCCGGACATCATGATGACGGGTATCGAGCGGGTGGTTTCTTCTTTGCGCAGGATGCGGCAAAGAGTGTGGCCGTCGAGGCCCGGCATTTCGGCGTCGGCCAGAATGATATCGGGCTTGGATTCCTTGGCCATGAGAAGGGCCTCGGAGCCGTCATGCGTCGTGATCGCCGCGAAGGCGCGGCTTTCGAGGTAGCGCTTGAGCACGTTTCGCGTGGAGGATTCGTCGTCCACTATCAGTATTTTGTAGCCCATAGCCTTAATATCATAGAAAATTAACTTCGTTTAAGGAACGTGCTTGCGGATCTTTCTCAGCAATTGATCGTTGGTGAAGGGTTTGCTGAGAAAATCGTCCGCTCCCGCTTCGAAAGCTTTTTCGGCGTCGCCCATGAGCTGCAGCGAGGTCAGCATCAGCACCGGTATATGGCGGGTCTTTTCGTCGTGCTTGATGATTCTGCAGGCTTGATATCCGTCGATTTTCGGCATCATCACGTCCAAGATGACCAGGTCCGGCAGCTCGGCCCTGGGCTTTTCGACGCCCTCCTTGCCGTCGGGCGCCATGAGGACCTCATAGCCCTGCACCGTCAATCTGGCTTCCAGGTTCTCGGCGATGTCGAGGTTGTCTTCCACCACCAGAATCTTCTTCTTCTTGGCGCCGAGGCCGAAGATGTTCATGAGAGCGGGAGGCGGAAAATGAAGCGGCTGCCTTCCTTCTGTCCCCTTTCCGCCCAAATCTTGCCGCCGTGGGCCTCCACCGCCATGCGGCAAAACGTCAGCCCCAAGCCTTGGCCGCGCCTTCCCGGCTTGCCCTGGAAGAACTTCTGGAATATTTTTTCCAGGTTTTCCTCCGGGATTCCGACGCCGGTATCCTCGATGACGACCTCGACCTGGCTGCCGGCGGAGATGGTTTTGACCGTGACGGCGATTTTGCCGCCGCGCGGCGTGAACTTGAGGCTATTGGACAACAAGTTGATGAGGAGCCGCTGGATGTATTTTTTGTCCAACAGCACCGGCTCCGGCTCTTGGGGAAAAACGGTCTCAAAAACGATTTCCTTCTTGCGCCTGTCGGGCTCCAGAATGCTGAGGCAGGTTTCTATGATTTTGACCAAGCTTGCCTTGGTTTTCTTCAAGGGCAGCTGCTGATTTTCCATGCGGTAGACTTCCAGGAAAGTGTCGATGAGGTTCATCAGGTGCCGGTAATTGAGCGCGGCCGTTTCCAAAAGCTTCTTGGCGTTTTCGGGAACGTCCGCTCCGTTTCTGAGTTCGTCGATGATGAAGGACATGTTGCCCAGGATGGAGGTCAGGGGAGAGCGGATGTCGTGCACGATCATGTTCGTCAGGGAATCCCGGAGGCTTTCGAGCTCCTTGAGCTTTTTATAGCTCGCCTCCAACTCGTCCCGGAGATATTTGGTCCTGAGAAAAGCCCTGACCCGCGCCAAGAGCTCCTGGCTGGTGAAGGGTTTGGGAATAAAATCGTCGGCCCCGGCCTCAAGTCCCTGCACTTTATCCTCGACGTCCTGAAGCGCGGTCAGTAAAATGACGGGAATATGCTTGGTGGCCGGAAAGCTTTTGAGCTTCCGACAGACGTCGAAGCCGCTCATGTGGGGCAGCATCACGTCCAAAATGATGAGGTCCGGGAGGTCTTTCTGCGCTTTCGCGATGCCCTCCTCGCCGGAGGCGGCCGTCAAAACTTGGTAGCCCGTCATCGACAGAGTCGCCTGCAGGCTCTCGCGGATGTCGGACTCGTCATCCACGATCAACAGCGGTCTTGGCAAAGGCATCTCGGGAGCGTTCATGGCGTTTCGGGTTCGAGGTTTTCCGCCGGCTCCGCGCCGGCCTCCTCCGGCCCGGGATCATGGGACGAGTGCCCCAGCAGGAAAAATTCGATGTATTCGGTCATTTGGTTCATGTTCTCGATCCTGTCCGAGGGGAAGCTGCAGGTTCCCACGCGGCAGCCGAGCGCGATCGTCTGCGCCGCGTCGCCGAAAGGCTCGGCCCTGACGGCCTCCCGCGCGCGCTTGGCCAAGTCCTGCGCGCCCTCGGCGCCGGTCTCGGGCATGATGACGACGAATTTTTCCTCGCCGAAGCGGATGAATACGTCGCTCTCCTGCAGGAGCGGCCGCAGCCTGGAAACCGTCTGCTTTAATATCTCCTCCATGAAGTCCTGCCCGCAGCGCTCGCCGGCGTCGCGGTAGCCGTTTAAGGCCAGCATCATGCAGGAAAAAGCTCGTCCGCGCCGCTGCGCGCGGCCGCACTCCTCCTCCAGCCGGACCAGGAAATAACGCCTATTGTAAATGCCGGTCAGGGAGTCGGTCACGGTCGTCTTTTTCATGTCGTCGAGAATCTGTTTGTTGCGCAAAATGGCGCGGACGCGGGCCAAGAGCTCGTCCATATGGAAAGGCTTGGTCAGGTAGTCGTCGGCCCCTTGATCGAGGCCGGCGATTTTGTCCTCCAGCTCGCTTTTGCCCGAAACCATGATGATGGGCACGAAGGTCGACAGCCTCGCTTTTAGCTGCTTGCAGACTTCCATGCCGCTGACTTTCGGCAGCGTCAGGTCCAGGAGGATGAGATCAGGGCTTTCGTTTAAAGCCAGGTTGATCGCGTCGGCGCCGTTGGTCGCGGTGAGGGTGCCGTAGCCGCTCATTTTAAGCCGCGTCTCGATGTTTTCCAGGATATCCTCTTCGTCGTCCACGATCAATATTTTATGCATGCGGGGCTCTCATTTTTTCTGGAAGATGCTGGCGACCGTCTTGAGCAAATCCTCGTTGAGAAAAGGCTTGGTGATGTAGCGGTCGGCGCCCATTTTAAATCCCAACTCCACCTCCGTTCGCTGGGTTTTAGCGGACATTAAAATGATGGGGATATCGCGCGTTTGGCTCTCGGCTTTAAGCTCCCGGCAGAGCTCGTAGCCGTCGGGCTTGGGGATGGTGACGTCCATAATGATCAGGTCGGGGCGGTCTCGGACGACCGTCGACATGACCTGGGAGCCCTCGGTGAGGCTGGTCACGCGGAAATTTCTCAGGCTGAGGGTGGCTTCGATGGTCTCCAAAATGTCGGGATTATCCTCCACCAGGAGGATTTTTTTCGGGTCGCCGGAGGGCTGGCTCTCTAGGGAGGGCATTTAAGCGGTTTTGCGCTCCTCGGGCGGGGCCGCGGAGGGCTCTTTGGGCAGGAATCTTTTCATCGTCTCCAAAATATGGTCCAGCTTGAAGGGTTTGGCGATGAAAGTCAGGGGCGCGTGCTCCATGCTCTTAAACAGGATGTCGCTGTTGGGATAGGCGGTGATGATGATGATGGGAATCTCGGGCCGGACTTTGCGGGTGGATTTGATCACGTCGAGCCCGCTCGTTCCCGGCAGCATCAGGTCCAGAAAAATAAGGTCGTAGGGGTTGTCTTTGTTCGAGATGAGCTCGATGGCCTCCTTTCCGTTCTGCGAGACCGAGACCTGATAGCCCTTTCGCGTGAGCGTCATCTTGAGCAGGTCGCAGATGTCCTCCTCGTCGTCAACGACGAGGATATGGTTTGAAAGCGGCCGGAAAGTCCTCAGGTCCACCGGGATTTGAAAGATGAAGCGGCTTCCCTTGCCCGGCTCGCTTTCCACCCAGATGCGCCCCCGGTGTTGGGCCACGATTTCCTTGCAGATGGCCAGGCCCAGGCCGATGCCCTTCATGGGTATTTTGTCGTCGCCTTCCCGGTGGATTTGGGTGAAGCGCTCGAAAATCGCCTTGTGATGCTCGGGAGCGATGCCGGGCCCGTTGTCGGCGATCGTCACCTGGAGATTGTCGCCGTCGGCCATATGGGCGGATACCGATATGGCTCCGCCCTCCTGGGTGTACTTCATGGCGTTGGTGATCAAGTTGGTCAAAATCTGCTCGATGCGGCCGGGATAGGCCCACAGGGCCGGCAGGCCCTCCGGGACCTCGCAGGTCAGGCTCTGCTTGCGGGCGCCGGTCAGCATCTGCATGTTGACGACCAAGGTCTTGATCAGCTTTTCGATATTGAGCTGCTCGCAGCGCATGTCCGCCGTGCCGGATTCAAGCTTGGAGAGGTCCAGGATGTCGCTGAGCATCTCTTGGAGCCGGATGGCATGGTGGAAGATTCTTCCGACCCATTTTTTTTGCGGCTCGGAAAGGGCTCCGTAGGCGCCGTCGAGCAGGTTGTTGGAGGAGGACATGATGACCGTCAGCGGAGTTCTGAGCTCGTGCGACACTTTGGAGACGAACGTGGACTTGACCTGGCTGAGCCGTTCCAGCTCGTCATTTTTCTTTTTAAGCTCCCGGTTGGCCTTGTCCAGCTCGTTTTTTTGAAACTCTATTTTTTTCATCGCGAATTTGCGCTCGGTGATGTCGCGGTACTGCCACATATGCCCCACGAACTCGTCGTTGCGCGTGAAGATGGGGCTGTAATCCCGCTCGAAACACCGGCCGTCGGCAAATTCGATCTCCTCATTGGTGACGACTTTTTGCGCCTTGACGATCTCGTCGACGCGGCGGGGGAAGGCTTTGGCGTCGGCCAGGCGAGGCAGGCATTGCTTGGCGATGTCGCTCCAATCGTCGCCGATGAGCTCTTCCCGGGGCTTGATAATCGAGAAAATGGAGCAGAACTCCTCGTTGACCGATAGAATTTCGCGCTTTTCATTTTCGACCAGCACCCCGGCCGGCATGTGGGCGATCAGCGAGCTGAAAAGCGCGAGATTTTTTTCGATGTGCTTGCGCTCGGTGATGTCGTGCAGGGAAGCCAGGAAGGCGCTTTGGCCCTCCCATTCCGTTTCCACGACGTACATCTCCACCGTGCGCACGCCGCCCCCGCTGATGAGAAGCTCCACTTCCGTGGTTTTGTCGGCCACGAGGGGGAGTCCGAAAATCTTGCCTTTGAGCTCCTCCGCCTTGCGCCAGAAAAGGACCTCCGCGGCGAGGTTGCAGTAAAGCACCGCGCCTCCGGGATCCACGATCAAAATGCCGTCCGGGTTCTTGCTGATGACGTCATGCAGGGACGTGCGCTGGGGCTTGCGCCGCATCGCTTGGCGCAGCGCCTGGACCCAAGTCTGGCCTAAATTCATGGATTTATCCGCTGTTTCAAGGCATCTTGCCGTTTTCGGAGGAAGAAGGCGGCTTCAGGCCGAGGCCCTGCAGGACCTGTTCGCCGTCGGAAAGGTCGCCGATGACGCGGCGCGCCGGCAGGGGGGACTCCAAGATCAAAGACGGCGTGGCCAAGATGCCGTCCTGGGAGGCGGTCTCCGGACGCTCCAGGACGTCGATGATCGTCAACTCGTATTCGCCGCGCAAGGCTTCTTCGCAAAGGCCGCGCAGGTTCGTGATGGCGCGCTCCGAGTTGGCCGTGTGGCCCGCAATGTAGAGTTTTAGGATGATCGGGCTCATGCTTTTTCTCTTTGAAGTATACCCCGCCCTGCATTGAATTGTCAATGCGCCGGCAGTTGAAGGACGAAGCGGGCGCCGCCTTCCGGCAGGTTGTCCGCGGAGAGCTTTCCTCCGTGCTTCTTGGCGATTTCCCTGCAAAGGAAAAGACCGATGCCCATGCCCTTATCGGGGGCTTTGGTGGTGTAAAAGGGCTTAAATAGGCTGCCGAGGGCCTCTTTGGAAATGCCGGGGCCGGTATCTTCAATGGCGACTTGGATCCATTCGGAGGCTTGTGAGGCGCGCGCCGGCGCGCTCTCCGTGCGCAGGGTCAGGACCCCCCCGTCCTTCATAGAATCTCTAGCGTTGGAAATCAGGTTTAAAAAGAGGCGCTGGAGGTGGGGAAAGCTGCCCGACGCTTTGGGCAGATTTTCATTAAAGCGCTTATTTATTTTAACCCGGCTTTTCGCGAGGACCCCCTCATATAAGGAAAGGGCCGCGTCTAAGATGTCGTGAATGTCGCAGGGGACGAATTTGGGCTCTTTTTCCTTTACGGAACCCAGAAGGTCGGCGATGATATTCTTGCAAAAGAGCGAAGATTGGCGTATTTGCTGCAAATCCGGCTTGAAATTCGGGCTGGAGGGGCCCTCCTGAAACATGAGTTCGGAGGTGCCGATGATCACCAACAGGGCGTTGTTGAGGTCGTGCGCGACTCCCGCCGTCAAGAGCTCCACGTCCGCCAGTTTGCCGGTCGTCATCGAGTTGAGCCCTTGGGATTGCATAGAGTCAATCAAAAGCTCCATTTGCTGCCTTTGCTGGACGAGCTCTTGCTTGGCGCGCCGCTGCCGATGGGCGACCCGGCTCGTCGTAGCGGCCGCGAAGGCGAAAATGCCGCTTTTAAGGCCCAGCATAAAGAGAGTTTCTTCCAGCGGTTCCCTGCCCCATAAATAGTAATAAACGGCGTTGAATCCGATGACTCCGAGAGTGATCCAGACGGTTTCCCGCGCTCCAAGCAGCAGGGAGGAGGTGTAGATGGGCAGAAGATAGAGCACCCAAAGGTTGGAGTTCTCTCCGCCGGAGTAGGATAAAATGACGGTGATAACGGCCGCGTTGGCCAAAGTAATGAGGGCCGCAAGCCAGCTTTCCTCTGGCCAGAGGCGCAGAGAAAAACCGGCCCATAAATTCAGCAGAAAGAGGGTGAAAAACAGGTATAGAATTTGAGGATAAACGAAATTGGCGTCGTCTCTGAAAAGAAAAGCGATGACTACCAGAAAAATGCAGAAAATAGCCTCATATTTTTGAGATGCCCCGGTTTCGCCCTCGCGCGACGCGGTTTTCCACATGCGGTCAAACTACTAGTTTCGGGCGGTATTGTCAATCTAGCGCGCCGGCCTTGGCCAAAAGGGGCTTGACAAAACAGAATAAACATGCTATACACAACATAAGCAACAAACAGGTCATATGAAAAACAAAGCCTTTGGAACTTATGAAATCGCCAAGATTTGCCATGTCACTCCACCGACGGTCGGCCGCTGGATTGAGGAGGGGAAGCTCCCGTCGTTTACCACCGGAGGCGGGCACCATCGCGTTTGGGACCGGGAGCTTGTGGTTTTCCTGAAACTGCACAATATACCGGTTCCCAAAGAGCTCTTGATGAACGATGGGCTGCGCATTCTGATCGTGGATGATGAAACAGAGGTGCGGAAACTGGTTTCGCGGGCGCTGCGCAGGCGCTATCCCGAGGCGGAAATCCACGAGGGGGTCAACGGCTTTGACGCCGGCCACAAAATTGCTACCCTTTTACCGACTATCGTCATCCTGGATATCCGTCTCCCGGACCTCGACGGTTTTCAGGTGTGCCGGGTCATCCGCCAGGATAAGGACCTCCGGCACATAAAGATTTTGATGATCACGGGAGACAACATCCAGGAAACCGGAAAAAAAGTCTTGGAAGCCGGCGCGGATGAATTCCTGGGAAAACCTTTCGACGGGGAAGAATTGGTGAAAAAGGTCGAACGGCTGGTGAACTCGAATTGATTATGAAATGGCGCTTGCCGGCGGCGAAAGAGAGCGTTTCCACTCCCATCGAGATACGTTCCAAGCACGAAATGGTGTTTTCGGTTTTTCTCCTGTTTTTATCCTTCGTCTTCCGCAATAACGCCGTCATCAACTATCCCGAGCTGCTCTATGTTTTCGCGGCTCTTTTGATTTTCAATTTCATTTTCAATCGTTTCTTGAGGCAAGCCGCGGTTTCGCCCTGGCTTGTGGCCGGCTCCCTTTTCGTCAACGGGATGCTCATCACCTGGGCGATTCTTTACTCCGGAGGGCCCGATTCCTATCTTTGGGTCATGTACTTGCTGCCGATTTTCACGTCATGCCTTCTGTTCGAAAAGCCGGGAATTGTTCTGGTCACGCTGTATGTGCTGGGGCTGCATCTCCTTATCTATACGGGGGAGATGGGGGACATGGGCGCCCTCGGCTGGCTCCAGGTCTTGGGCCGAAGCGGGCTTCTGGCGCTTTCCGCGGCCGTCACCTCCAGGCTGGCGATCGCCGAGCGCAGCGCCCAGGCGGAGTCGCGCGCGCGCCAGGAAAAGCTGGACAAGGCCCGCGCCGAGCTGATCCAGTCCGAAAAAATGGCCGCCGTGGGCCAGCTTGCTGCCGGCGTGGCGCATGAGATCAACAACCCCCTCGGAGTCATCCTGGGCTTCGCCCAGGTCCTGGCCAAGCGCATCCACGACGGCGATCCCTTGTCCCTGCCGGTGAGATCCATCGAACGGGAGGCTCTGCGCTGCAAGGAGCTGATGCAGAACCTGCTGCTTTTCTCCCGGACCTCCAAACTGGAGGAGAAATCGGAGACGGAGTTGACGAAAATCGTCCAAAGCGCCCTGCCCCTGGTGGAGGCGCGCACCAAGGTCGCGCATGTGGAGCTGGTGGCGGACCTTTCCGCGGGGCTCCCCAAGGTGAGCGCCAATCAAAATCAGATTCAGCAGATTGTGGTGAACCTGTGCAACAACGCCATCGACGCCATGCCTCAGGGGGGGCGCATCACGGTGCGGACCGGGCTGGCCAAGGATGTCCCGGGCTACGTCGAGCTGCAGGTTCAGGATTCGGGCCCCGGAATTCCCAAGGAAATTCAGTCCAAGGTTTTTGACCCTTTTTTCACCACCAAGCCGCCCGGCAGAGGGACGGGGCTTGGGCTTTCCCTGGTCTATGAGATTGTTCAACGGCATAAAGGGATGATGACCCTCGAAAGCGAAGAGAACAAAGGCGCCCTTTTTACCATTCGATTTCCAGCCGCCAATTCCGCGGATCACGCCGCTGCGGCCCGCGAGACCGGCGGCGCCGAGGCCCGGGTTTGATGCCGACCGATAAAAAGACCATTCTGGTGGTCGAAGATCATGAGTCGGTTCGTTCCCTGCTCAAGCGTCTGCTGGAGGAGGAGAACTACCGCGTCATCGTCGCCGTGGACGGCGAAGAGGCTTTAAGCCGCGTCTCTGAAGAAACCCCGGATTTGATTTTACTCGACGTCATGCTTCCCAAGCTGGACGGGATGGAGGTCTGCCGCCGCGTTCGCCGCGACCCCGCGGCCGGGCGCGTACCGATCATGATGCTCACCGCCAGGGGCGCCCCCGCGGATCAGGCGGCGGGGCTCAAGCTGGGCGCCAACGACTACGTGGTCAAGCCCTTTGACGCGGAGGAGCTTAAGGGACGCATCACCGCGCTGTTTTTACAGGTGGAGCGGGACAAGGGCTTATGAACGCCAAGCAGGGAGTGAAAATCCTCGTCGTCGATGATGAGCAGGGCATCCGGGAGTTCCTCTCCTTCGAGCTGAGCCAGCAGGGCTATGAGGTCTTCACCGCCTCCAATGGGGCGGAGGCTTTGGAGAGGATCCGCGCGGAAAAATTCAGCCTGGTCATCTCCGATATCCGCATGCCCATGCTCGGCGGGCTGGAGGCCCTGGAGGCCATCAAGCGCATGGAGCCCGACGTCGAAGTGATCATGATGACCGGCTACGGCACCATCGAAACCGCCGTGGAGGCGATGAAAAAAGGCGCCTATGACTTCATCCTGAAGCCGTTTAATCTTGAGGAAATGCTGACCTTGATCGACAAGGTGCTGGAAAAAAGCGAGCTCAAGGTCATGGTGGCGGTCTACGAGGCCAGCAAATCCGTCTTTTCCTCCATCGATTTAAAAAAAATCCTTCCGGTCATCGTCAAGCTGTCCTTGAACATCCTTAAGGCCGACGACGTTTCGGTCATGCTCATGGGCGATGACGGCAAGCTGAGCGTCGCGGCCTGCTCCGGGGCCGAGGGCGACGAGCGCCTGCAAGCTTTTCTGGAGATCGGCAACCGCGTGGCGGGCCGGGCGGCCGAATGGAAGACGCCGATTTTCGTCTCAGGACCCTTGGAAAAGGATCCGCGCTTCGCGGGTATATTGAGCATGCGCCAGATCAAGCATTCCATCATTTACCCCCTTTTCATCGACAACGAGCTCCTGGGCATTTTAAACGTCAATCGCATGGCCCAGGACGTCCCCTTCGGTCCCATCGATTTGCGCGGCTTGACGATATTGGGATCGCAGATATCGCAGGCGGTCTACAACGCCAAGCTCTATCGCCAACTGCAGGACAAGATGACCGCTCTGGAGCAGGCCCAGGAGCATCTCATCCAATCCGAGAAGCTTGCGGCCATCGGCCAGTTGTCCGCCGGAGTGGCGCACGAGCTCAATAATCCCTTGACCGGCATTTTGGGATTCACCCAGATTCTGCTTCAAGACGAGGAAATCACCGCCAAACAGCGCGAGGACCTGGAGGTGATCCAGAGCCAAAGCCAGCGCTGCCGGCAAATCGTGCAGTCCCTGCTGCAGTTCAGCCGCAAGCAGAACCCCCACAAAGAGCCGCTCAACGCGGTCCAGGTTTTCAACTCCGTGCTGAAATTCGTCAAGTACGACGTGTCCAAGGCCGGCATCGAACTCATCAGCGAGCTGCCCGAGACGCTTCCGCCGATTTGGGGGGACTCCTCTCAACTGCAGCAGGTGCTCTTGAATATTTTGACCAACGCCATGCATGCCCTGGAGGGCCGGGAATCAAAAAAATTGATTTTAAGGGCTTTCGCCAAATCCGGCCGGGTGGTTGTCGAGGTGGAGGACAACGGCCACGGCGTACCCGAAAAGCATTTGAGCGAGATATTTGATCCGTTTTTCACCACCAAGCCCGCCGGGCGGGGAACCGGGCTCGGGCTTTCCATTTCTTTCGGCATCATGCAGGAGCATCAGGGCGCCATCCAGGTCAAAAGCGAGGAAGGCCGGGGGGCCAAATTCATCCTGGATTTCCCCGTCTACGGCGGCGCCGAAAAGAATTCATCCGTGACCAAGCCCCAGACTTTGAATGAAGCCCGCCGCGCATGAAAACGCCTCTCTTCGAGGTATGAACAGGGTTTCCAATCCCTCCTTCGTCGACAAGTTTTTCACGCACTCCAACGACGTGCTGGCCGTTTTGGATTTTAATTTCGCGGCCAAGCGCCTCAATCCGGCTTGGGAAAAGACCTTCGGCTTGGCGCGTCAGGAGCTTGAGTCGGCGCCGTGGGTGGAGTTTTTGCATCTCGAAGACCGCTTATCTCTCACCCGGGAGGTCGAGAAGCTGAAAGGCGGAGCGGTTGAATTCGCCACCAAGCAGGCCAGGTTCCGCTGCGCCGACGGCTCCTACAAATGGATGAGTTGGAGCGTGACCGCTGCCTTGGAGAAAAAACTCTATTTCATCATCGGGCGGGATATCGGCGAGCACAAGCGGCAGGATGACGCCGCGCAGAAAAATCAGCAGTTTTTAAACTCCATCGTTGAAAGCATCCCCGACATGATTTTCGTCAAGGACGCCCAGTCGCTGCGCTTCGTGCGCTTCAACCGGGCCGGAGAGGATCTTTTGGGTTACGGCCGGGACGAGCTCATCGGCAAAAGCGTCCACGATGTATTTCCCAAGGAGGAGGCCGACGCCCTAGCCGAAAAGGACAGGGACGTGCTGGCGGCGGGGCGGCCGGAGGAGATCGCCGAGGAGAGCGTCCATACCCACGACAAGGGCCTTCGCATCCTGCACACCAAAAAAATTCCCATATTCAACGAGACGGGCCAGCCGCAGTATTTGCTCGGCATCTCCGAAGACATCACGGAGCGCAGGCAGGCCGAGGAGGCTTTAAGGCGCAGCGAGGAGCTCTTCAGGCTCATATCGGAGAACGTGGAAGATTTTATCGCCGTCGTCGATCTGGAGGGACGAAGCCTGTACCATAATCCGGCTTATGTGAGATTCCTCGGCGAGGGGGAGCCGCTTCCGGGGGCCGATTTTTTCCGCGACGCGCATCCGGAGGACAGGGAAAGAATGCGGCGTCTTTTTTATCGAACCGTGCGGGCGGCCGCGGGCTGCCGCGCCGAGTACCGGGTGGTCCTCAAGGGCAAGCGCGTCCGCATCCTTGAATCGGAGCTTAACGTCCTTCAAGACCGTCAGGGAAGAGCCTCCCGGGCCGTCATCGTCTCGCGGGATATCACCGGGCAAAAAAGAGCGGAGGAAAAGCTCAAATACCGCCTGGAAATGGAAAAACTCCTCTCGGCGGTATCCACCCAGTTCGTCCGCTGCCGGCCGGAAGACGCGGACCGCTCAATCCACGAAGGCATCAAGGCCATCGGGGAGTTCGCCGGCGTCGACCGCGGCTACATCTATCTATTTTATGACGCCGGCTCCAGAATGGACAACACCCATGAATGGTGCGGCGAAGGCATGGAGCCCCAAATACAGCATCTCAAGGGGCTGCTGGTGGATCATTTCGCGTGGCTGGCCGGCAAGATCAAAAACCTGGAAATCGCGCATGTGCCGCGAGTGGACGAGCTTCCTCCCGATGCCTTGACCGAAAAAGAGGAGTTTTCGGCGCAGGGCGTTCAATCCTTCATCGCCATTCCCATGGTTTATGGCGGCGACGTGATCGGCTTCCTGGGCCTGGATTCGGCGCGGCGCAGAAAAACCTGGAGCGAGGAGGATATCCGCCTGCTGCAGTTGGCCGCCGAGATATTCGCCGGCGCGGTGGCTCGCCACCGGACGGAGGCGGAAATCCGCAATCTCGCCAAATTTCCGGCCGAATGCCCCAACCCCGTCCTGCGCGTCCACGAGGACGGCATGGTCGCCTATTCGAACATTCCCGGCTTGGCCCTGTTGCGGCTTTGGAAATGCCGCGTCGGGCAGGCCGTATCGGCGCCGTGGAGGAAAGACGTTCTGGAGTCGCTCAAGACGGGCATCAAAAGGGAAATCGAGGTCGAGAGCGGGGGGCGCTTTTTTTCGATGATTCTTGCCCCCGTGGTCGGCGCCCGCTACGTCTACCTCTATGCGGCGGACGTCACGGAGAGCAAGAAAGCGCGCGAGAATCTGCAGATTTTCCGAAACCTCATCGACCAATCCAACGATGCGATCTTCGTCGTGGAGCCGTCTTCCGGCCGCTTTCTGGACGTCAACGATAAAGCCTGCCGGACGCTGCTTTACGCCCGTGAGGAGCTGCTGCGGATGAAAGTTCCGGACATCGAAGCCCTTCTTCCCGATGAGGCCGCATGGCAAAGGCATGTCGCCGAAGTCCAGGAACAGGGCTGTCTCATCTTTGAGGGCTCCCACTTGAGAAAGGACGGAGTCCGCTTTCCGGTCGAGGTCAGCGTCAAGTACGCCACGCAGGACACAAAGTCCTATTTGGTGGCG
>MGUX01000154.1:2754-8040 GCA_001800185.1 Elusimicrobia bacterium RIFCSPLOWO2_12_FULL_59_9 | reverse complement strand
GCGAGGCCGGGCGATATGGATTTGATTTCAGCGCCGGGCCGGACCAGCCAGTTGAAATTGACGTCGGTGGAGAGATTGGAGGCGTTTTCCTTGGCCGTCAGGGTCACTTGATAAACGCCCGGGGAGTCGTTGGAATTGAGGGTCCCCAGGATCTTCTTTTGAGTGTGATCGTAGGTCAAAGGAGGAGGGAGATTGGCCGCGGTGACCGTAAAAGCGTCGCCGTTGGGATCGGAAGAGTCTACGCTGATCGAGACTGCGTCGCCGTAATTGCTGACCTGATCGGCGGGGGGCCCGTTGGGGAAACGAGGCTTGAATTTATCAAACAGCAGCGTCGTTTCGCCTTTGTAGGTGAAGCCTTTTTCTCCCGTCCCCGTGGTGGTCGGGTTGATTTGCACGGTCACGGCCATGGTCGCGTTGGTGCCGGTGGAAATATTGTTGACCTGCGAGGACAGAGTGATCAGGTCTGTGAGGTTTCCGCTTCCCAGGCTTTGGCTGAGGTAGGTCACTTTCTGAGCCCAATTATAAGTCAGGGTTGTGGCGTTTTTGGCGTAAGAATTGACGGTCACTTCCGCAAAATGGTCCAAATTATTGCTATCGATTAAACAAACCGAAAAAGGAAAGGTGCGTGACCAATTGGGAGTAACATATATGTAATGCATCCAAACCACGCGGGCATTCTGATAAATTGGCGCATAAATTGGCTTGCCTTTGGCCACCCATTGAGCACAAGTTTCTGTAGGTCCGGCATAGTTACTTCCCTGGGGAGTAGCCCAAAAATTTTGACTTCCTTGGCCGCCTTGATCAGTCAATAAAATATTTGTCGAAAAATTAAAGTTAATGTCGCCCGTGGGTGCCCACTGGTTGGTTGGAACCGTTTTGGCGCCGCTTAAATTGGCGTAGAAGGTCAAGGTTTTGGCGAAAGGCGAGCCTAAAATGTCCGCGTCCGCGATCAAAGTCCCGCTCTTGCCGCCGTTGGCGACCGAGCGGATAACAGCCGGGTCGGCGACCACCGTCCAGGCGAAGTTCTCCGTATCTTGCAGAGGAGAGGGGGCGCCGTTGTCTGAGACGGTCGCTGAAACATTGAAAGTTCCCGCCGCGCTCGGAGTTCCGGATATCAGGCCCGTGGCCGAATTGATGGAAAGCCCTGTCGGAAGGCCGGAGGCGCTGTAGGTCAATGTGGTTCCGTTATCCGGGTCGCCGGCGGAAAGCTGAAGGGAAGCCGCCGCGCCGACCAAGCTGGTCTGGTTGCCGGGGTTGGTGAGAGCCGGCGGGTCGTTGACGGGGGTGAGGGTGATGGTGAAGGTCTTAGTGCTGGCGTTGACGCCTCTGTTGGCCGTGCCGCCGCTGTCTAAGAGCGTTACCGTCACTATCGCGACGCCGTAGGCATTCGGGTCGTTTTTAGGGGTATAGGTCAAGGTCCCGTCCGCAGCAATCGCGGGCTGAACGGCGAAGAGGGTGTTGCTGCTGTTGGTCACGCTGAAAGCGAGGGTTTGGGCGCTTTCGCTGGAGGGGCCGGGCGACATGCCGGTAGCCCACCCGGCGACCGTTTGCGCGGAAGATTTCTCCGCGGCGGAGGTGTTGGCCCCCGCCAGAGCGAAGGTCGGAGCGTCGTTGACGGCGTTGATGGTGAGGCTCACGCTGGCGCCCGCGCCGCTCTGTCCGTCCGAGGCGGTGTAGCTGAAGGCGTCGGTTCCAAAAACGTCGGCGTTGGGTTTGTAGACGAAGGAGCCGTTCGAGTTCAGGGTGAGAGTGCCCTTCGCCGGGGCCGCGGTGACGGTGGCGGTCAAGGGATCGCCGTTGGCGTCCGTGTCGTTGGCTAGAACGTTTCCGGTCATGGCCGTCATCTTGTAGACAGCGGCTTTGCCATAATCATTAAAATAGACATTTCCATATATATCGGCAGCCACGCCTTCGCACCAGTTTCCACTTCGCACAAAGTTCGTGACCGTCCCATCCCGGGATATTTTTTGAACCACATTTTGTTCCCAGGATTGGCCCGCGTTGTAGTAGCCGCAGGCATAGATGGTCCCCGCAGCATCCCTGTCGATGGCCCTATACCAAGGGCCTGATGCTAGGGTCGTTTCGGCGCCACCGGGCGCAACCTTTTGGATTCGGTGGCTCCCGTATTGCGGAATGTAGAGGTTTCCGCCTTCGTCAACAACGACGTCGTCACCGGTCACTGTTGATATCTTGGCAATAGTGCCGTCCGGAGCTACTTTGTAGGTGCCGTCTCCAGCGGCGATGTAAATGTTGGTTCTTGTGGGATCAGTGCCGAGGCCTGTGCTCGAGAGTTGCGCGATGGTTTCGATATACCCGGTCTCTTTGGTCACCTTGCGGATGCGGCCGTTGCCCTTGTCGGAGATGTAGATGTTCCCGTCCTTGTCGACGGCAACTCCCTGAGGTTGGTTCAACTCGGCCTGAATCGCCGGCCCTCCATCGCCCGAAAACCCTCCATTGGTGTACGGGCCCAGCGTGGACGAGTTTCCCGCGACGGTGGTAATTATGCCGCTTGTGTCCACCTTTCGGATGCGGTGATTGCCAAGATCCGATATATAAAGGTTCCCCTCGGCGTCACTGGCTAAGTCCATGGTAGGCTTCTGCAGGGACGCAAGCGTTGCCGGATAGCCGTCGCCGGCAAAGGCCGCGGCCGAGTGCCCCGCGACGGTGGTGAGGAGAGTCGCGCCGGAATTTACCCTGCGAATGCGGTGATTTCGCGTGTCAGTAATGTAGAGGTTCCCGCTGGCGTCGAATTCGAGACCCATAGGGTCGCCAATGGAGGCATTGGGCCCCGTGGGCGACCCGCCGTCTCCCAGGTTGACGCAAGGGTAGGTGGTGCAGCCGCCTGCGAAGGTCGTGATGTTTCCGCCGCTCACTTTGCGGATGCGGCCGTTACGGGTATCGGCGATGTATAGGTTGCCCGCGGAGTCAAGAGCCAGACCGCTGGGCCCGTTGAGTTGGGCGCTTGTGGCGGCGATATTGTCGCCGTTGTAGCCCTCTGCGCCGGTTCCGGCATAGGTTGTGATGGTTCCAGCGGCGGTCCTTTTGAGAATGGTGCTGTAGCCGGTGTTTGCGATGTAGAGATCCCCGTTGCCGGCGACGGCAACGGCGGCAGGTACCCAGACTGAGGTCGTCAGGGTCGTCACGCTGCCGTCGCTCACTTTGTGAATGCCGCACTGTCCGGCAAAGTAGACGTCCGCATTGTTGACGGCAATGCCCGCGGGGCGCAAAATCGCCGTCACCGTGGCTGTGCCGCTCGGGCTGCAGCCGCCCGAGGTGCCGTTTCCCGCGATGGTCGTAATGGTCGAGTTTCCCGTGATGACCCCGCTGGTGGCGGTGATTTTGCGGATGCGATCGTTGGCGTAATCGGCGATATAAAGGTTGCCTGAAGAGTCAAGGGCGATGCCGTTGCCCCGAGGCTCGTAGTAGGAAGCATAGAAGTTGAACTTGGCGTTCGACGCCGGGCCGCCGTCTCCGGAGTAGCCCGGGGTGCCGTTGCCAGCGACGGTGGACAATTTCCCGTCGGTGCCTATCTTGCGGATTCGTTGATTGGCCGCGTCCAAAATATAAATGGTTCCGTCGCTGTGGACGGCAACGTCTTTGGGCATATTGAGTTGTCCCAGCGCCGCCGGGTAGCCGTCTCCGGAAAAGCCCTGATCGTATTCGCTTCCCGCAAAGACTTGGGGCAGGGAGGAGCTGTTGACTGTGCCATGAGGATCGTCTTCGAAAAGCGAGAAGGCGTCGGCGTTGGCCACGGGAGCTTGGTTCGCCCCGGTGCCGGTGACCGTGACGTTGAAGCTGGTTTCGGCATAGGCGCCGGAGGCGTCGGTGGCGCGCACGGTGATGGCGGCCGAGCCGTACTGGTTCGCCAGATAGGTCAGGGTCAAGTTGGCGCCGCTGATATTGGCGGTCAAAAGGGCCGTGTTGGTATTGGCGGCCGTGTATGTGAGGGCGTCATTGTTGGTGGCGATATCCGCATCGGTGAAGACGGGGCCGCCTCCAAGATAATCGGCGAGGTTGATCGGGGTGGGAGAGGAATTCTGGGACACGTTCACGTTCTGAAGAGAAAGCGCGGCGGCGGGAGCGTCGTTGACGGCGTTCAATGTGACTTCGAATATGAACTCGGCATAGGCCCCGGCCTTGTCGGTGGCGCGCACCGTGATGTTGGCGACGCCGTTTTGGTTCGCCTTGTACTTTAACGTCAAATTCTCAGGCGGCCGCCAGTCGTCCAAGACGGCGTCCAGAAGGGCCGGATTGCTGTTTTGTGCGGTGACCGTGAGCGCGTCATTGCGGCTGCTCCTGATGTCCACGTCCTTGAAATAACCATAAAATTCACTTTCCTGGCAAAAAGCGTCCCAATTCGCATTATTTCGCAAACATTGAAAAACCGCAGCAAGCTGATTGACCATTTCCACGCCAGTCCAGATGGAATTCCCGTCGGCGTCCTTATAGCCTCGGTCTATGGAAACGGTTGCGGCTTCGTCCTCGTTGGCGGTTACGTTTGCGATCGTCTTGAACACGGTCGGCTTGGCGTTCAAGGGGTTGACGGTGACCGTCACGTTCCCGACGGCGCTTCCGCCCGCGCCATCGGAAAGGGTATAAGTGAAGGTCTCATCGTAGCTGAAAGCTGGGGCGCTGCCGTAGCTTGGGTTGGGGGTATAGATGATGGTCTTTGCGTCGGCGCTGATGTGGGCCGTACCGGGCGAGGTCTGGCTGTTGGTGGGCTGGGACTGAGCGACAATGGTCAGGTTCTTGCTTTTCCTGGAGTAGTCGTTTACGAGAACGTCTAGGGTCACGGGAGATTTCTCATCCGTGGTTGTGTATTTGTCGGCCTTGGCGACGACGGGGGCGCTTTCAAAGAACATTCCCGCTTCTCCCTGGTAGGTGAAGACATAGGTCTGGTTGCTCGTCTTCGCGCCGTCGAACAGGTTCAACTTGAGAGTCGTTTTCTTGCCCGCCTGCCGGACGATCATGGTCCCGGGGAGGCTGATCTCCGAGGTGGGCAGACTCGCGGTGTCCTCCAAGCTCTGCAGAAGCAGTTGGGAACTGCCTCCGCTGTAATATAGCTCCCAATTCCCGAGGCTTTCAATCGTAAGGTCATAATAATTTTGTGCGTTGTTCGCGTTGATCATGCAAACTTTCAGAGGGTAAGTCCGGCCGCTCAAATTAACTATGTACTGGGTCTGAGAATTGTTGGCTTTCCAGGTGGCGCAGTCGGAGACGGCTCCGCCCCCGCGGTAGCCCCCTACGGCGAAAAGCACTGCTTTGCTGGAGCTTGAGTCACCGCAG
>MGUX01000154.1:0-2719 GCA_001800185.1 Elusimicrobia bacterium RIFCSPLOWO2_12_FULL_59_9 | reverse complement strand
GCTGTAGCCTATGCTGCCGTCAATATTGAGGTTGGCCCCATCCACGCGAAATGTGCCGCCGCCTTCTTGGATGGTCAGTGTTCCATACAAGGGGTAGCCCAGCGGATTTAAAAGGCCGGCGTCCACCTTTAACGGAGCGCCGCCGCTATTGGCGGCAAGCGAGTTGATGGTGGTAAAGCCCAAGCCCAAGGCGAGTTCCCCTTTATAAGAAAAACTCTTCTCGTCTATGGCCGTCGTGCCGTCGCTCCGGGTCAGCCTCAGCGCCAAAGTCAGGCTTTTGCCAGTCGGCTGAAACGTCACGGCCGCGGGGAGCGCGATGAGCCCTCCCGGCAAAGTTTCATCGCTGTGATAGATAAGGGTATCGTCTGCAAGTGCTGGGACGCTCTGGCCATTCTCGTCAATGTGCCAGACATAGGTATCGTCTACGATGCCTTCAATCGTCAAATCCACGTAGTTGCTTTTGGACGAATCGTCGGCGTCGATGACGCAGACTTTAAAGGGGAGCCCTCCGTTATCAAGCCGTATGGAGTCGGCAGTATCACCAGCGCCAACCGGTTTTCCGACCGCTATCCAGTCGGCGCAAGTTCTGGCATACTGAGGAAAGCCGATTCCTCCGCTGACCGAAAAAGTTATTTTTCTATGGGAAGCCCAATCGTAACAATAACCTGGGGTGGCTATCTCGGTGATAATGCAATTTTCGATACAGATAGGGTGAACGTAACTCGGAGGGTAGCAGAAATGAAGATTGGTCGCCGATCCTATTGGTACGGAATGGTATTTGTCGCCGGAGGCCGTGCGCCGGAAGAGGGTGGGGCCGGGAAGAGCCCCGCCGGCTAGGTTTTTATCCAAAAGCAACGGGCCTCCTTCGCGCATTTGGATCGTGCCTGTTCCATCCCAGCTTAAAACCGTCATATCTACAAATGTGTTTTTGTTCGCATCGGTGGTATCAATGACGCAGACGCTAAAAGGGAGCCCTGCGGAAAGGTATACGCTGTTGGCCGTTTGAGGCTTTCCAGCCGCTATCCATTGGGCGCAAGACATAGGGTCGCCTCCGGAAACTGCAAAAGCGGTTAAGTTATGCGAAGCCCAATCCGAACAGTAATTTGTATTGCCTATATAGGTGGCGCTCACCTGAAAGCAAAAGAAGATGCCTGAGCTTCCGATCTCCCGGGCAGAAGTCGATCCGCCGAGCGACTGTATTGGCCCGGGAGCGCTGGTGAACGGGTCCCGGATTGAAACGTGTAATGTATTGCCTGTCAGGTCCCCTACGGCTGCATCCGCTCTCAGGGGCTCCCCCAAGGGCTTGACGGCGGGGTCGCCGTTTGTGACCGATTTCATGCTGACCCCGAGGGCCGAAGGCGCCGGCTGGCCCAGGTCCAGGACGGTTTCTCCCGCATAAAAAAAGGTTTTCTCGTTGCTGCCGGTGGGGCTGGCATCCGTGCCCACCGCAAGTTTCAAAGTCAAGGTTTTACCAGCCTGCCCCGCCAAAGCCGCCAGGCTGATGCCTCCCGATGGCAGGGTTCCGTTCGCCAGAACAACCTGCATGAGCGGCCAAAGTTTGCCGCCGCTATAAACCAGCTTTTCTCCCGCTTTCCATTTTTCGATTGTCAGGTCAACGTACTTGTAGAGGTTTGGATCGGAGTTGTCGATCAGGCAGACAGTAAAAGGCAGCCCTCCGAAATCCAGGCTTATGTCCTGCCCAATTTCACCAATGAAGGGTTTTCCATCGGCTATCCATTGGGCGCAGGTTCTGGCGAAGGAAGGCAAGACCCTTCCTCCCCGAAGTGAGAAGATTCCATGGGCTGTGCCGCCGCAATAGGAGGCCACAGAGATTTTGTTAGTGCTGTTGAGGGGCATATCGCCAAAGCAAAATTGAAAATCCCCAATCCACCGAGGAACAAAAGAAGGGGTGATCGAGCGCCGGCCGCCGGAGCCGCTGCTGATGGTGACGGTCAAGGCGGCATTGAGGGGATTTTCGATCGTCGCGTCGACTTTCAGGGTCTGACCCGCAGAGCCGTTGGTGATGGAAGTGATGCGCGGCGTATGGGTGGAAGGAGCGGCAGATGGGCAGACCGCGTCTCCTGCCGTGTAACCGAGCTTTTCCTCAAAACTTCTGCTGCCCCAACATTCAACGTTGCCGTTTGTTTTAAGGACGCATCTCGTGAAGAGTCCAATGGACACGCCGAGGGCGTCGCCCGTGTTATAGTCCCTCACGGCGGTATAGCCGTTACCCCCATAACATTTAACGGTGCCGTCCCGCTTCATTATGCAAGACGCATACTCACCTGCCGAAACTCCGACGGCATCTTCAGATGTGTAGTTGACTGTAATAGCGTTGTTAGCGGGGTCTTGCCCTTCGCAACTGACATTGCCGTTATTCTTCATCCAACAGGTGTGGCTGCGGCCGGCTGCAATAGCGACCGCCGTCTCTCCGTCGGTGGGGGAGTAGCCGCTGGGTGCAATGGTCCTATAGTAACCGGAGCAAGTGGCACTGCCGTTCGACCGCAAGACGCACAGGTGGAAGTCTCCAGCCGCGATGCCGACGGCGTCGCCCCCCGTGTAGTTTTGCACCGCGCCCAGGCCGCCGTCGCTATGGTCCAGTTGCCCTTGGCATGTGACGTTGCCGCTTTTGGTTAAGAAGCAGATAAACGTGCTGCCGATAGCGATCGAGGTGGCATCCCGGCCGTAGTAGTTGTCGGTGTAGCCGGTATCCACCATC